>NZ_JAHZOE010000010.1:0-81851 GCF_019448545.1 Anoxybacillus sp. ST4
AGAGAAAACGCACATACCTACAGGATGAGAGTAAGTAAAAGCGCTTACATATAACGATTTTATAAAACCATATATAACCAAAAAAATCGGTCGAGAAAAAAATCTCCCACAAAGTCTTGACTCAAACTTTGAATCAAAACATCTGGTAAATCGATGAGTTCTTTGATAAACTGAGAGTACATGCGAATTTCCCTCCATGGTTTGGTTTGGTCACCTTTACCATACAGGAAAATTCGCATTTTTTGTACCCTCTATTTCCTCTATGCACACCTACCTTAAATGATCAAGTACAACTTGTGGTGAAGAGCCATATTGTGTTTATTTTTACAATATTAGGAATATAACCATATCTCTTCGCTGAACTCCGTTTCTTATTTGTGCATCATTTTTTTGAATATACTGTTAAAAAATGTTGTAAAACGCTTTCATTTTTGTGTATAATACTGCTAAACCGGTTTACTTACTAAATCGATTTAGTAAAGGAGAATGAATACGTTGCAGAAAGTGACGATGGCTGATGTAGCGAAGCTAGCAAACGTGTCGAAAAGTACAGTATCGCAATATTTAAACAAGAGGTATGAGTACATGAGCGAGGAAACGAGAAGACGTATCGCGGAGGCAATTGAGCAACTACAATACCGCCCAAACGTCATTGCTCGAAGCTTAAAACAAAAATCAACAGCAACGATTGGTGTAATCGTCTTTAACATTTTGCATATGTTAACGACACAAGTGTTGCGGGCGATTGAGGATATGTGTCAACAACATGATTTTCATGTCATCGTTTGTAATACAGATGACGATCCTGAAAAGGAAAAAAAATATATTGATATGCTATGGGCGAAGCAAGTGGATGGATTTATTATTTTTCCAACAGGAAAAAATGTCGATTTATATAAAAGAATGATTGAAGCAAGATTACCAGTTGTATTCGTTGACCGAACGGTTGAAGGAATCGATGTAGATGCTGTTTTATTAGATAACGAACGTGCTGTCCAATTAGGGGTGCATTATTTAATTGAGCAAGGATATAAACATATTGGACTCGTAGCACCACCATTTGCGCCACACGTCATTCCGCGCACAGAACGGATAAATACATTTCAGTATGCGTTGCGTGAAGCAAATCTTCCAATCAAAGAAGAATGGATCATCACCGAGCAAGTAAAGCACATTTCGGGGCGACTAGATGCGCTTTTGCAACGGAACAAACTGCCTGAAGCGATATTCGCCATTAACGATTTAACATTAATGGAGGTGTTGACGTTTGTCAAAAGGCGTCAACTAACTATTCCACATGACATAGCACTTATCAGTATTGACGACGTTCCGTTTGCGTCCATTTATACTCCTTCACTAACAACAATTGCCCAACCAGCTTTTGAGATGGGGGAAAAAGCTACGGAACGGCTGTTTATGCAAATGGGCGGCGAGATTTCTCCCCAAATGTTTCGGCTTGCTCCAAAGTTAATAGAAAGGGATTCAGCAAAGAAAAGAGGAGATAAAGGTGAATAGTAGCCAAGTCGTCATCGGAATAGATATTGGCACGACAAGTACAAAAGCGGTTATTTTCGAAGAGGATGGACGCATTCGAGCGATGCATGCGGTAGAATATCCGATGTTCCACCCACAACCAGGATGGGCGGAACAAGACCCATATATTCTTTTTTCTGCCGTCGTACAAAGCATACAAGGAGCTATATACAAAGGGAATGTTTCAGCGGAACAAGTGAAAGTGATTGGAATAAGTGCAGCGATGCATTCATTAATTTTAGTCGACGAGCGTCATCGTCCGTTGACAAATTGCATTATTTGGACAGATAATCGCAGCAGTAAGCAGGCAGAGCAATTGCAAAAAACAAAAAGCGGAATAGAGATATATAAAAAAACAGGCACACCGATTCATCCGATGTCGCCGCTTATGAAATTGATGTGGTTCAAAGAACATGAGCCACATGTATTCGAACGAGCCCATAAGTTTATTTCGATTAAAGAATATGTATTACATCAGTGGTTTCATCAGTATGTTGTCGATTATTCAATTGCCTCGGCAACCGGCCTATTTTCTTTACAGACGTTTGATTGGGACGAAGAAATTTTGCGACTGCTTCATATTGACCGCCAGCAACTATCTCAGCTTGTTCCGACGACATATACGTTACAAGGAATGGACAAAAAGTGGGCAGAACAGCTCAGTATTTCTACACATACCCCTGTCGTCATTGGAGCGAGTGATGGGGTGCTCGCAAATGTCGGGGTCGGCGCAGTTTTGCCGCATGAGGCTGCGATAACAATTGGCACAAGTGGAGCGGTACGAACAATTTCACCACTTCCAAAAACCGATGAACATGGGCGAACGTTTTGTTATGTGTTGACAGAAAATGAGTGGGTCATCGGAGGCCCGACAAACAATGGCGGCATTTTATTACGCTGGTTACGTGACGAATTTGGGGCACAAGAAAAAGAGGTGGCTAAACGACTAGGAATCGATCCATACGATTTACTGACACAATACGCTGCACGTGTTCCAGCAGGATCAGAGGGATTGTTATTTTTGCCGTTTTTATCTGGAGAGCGCGCACCGTATTGGGATGCACATGCGCGCGGCACATTTTTTGGGATTAGCTTGCAACATAGGCGCGAGCATTTTATTCGAGCCGTCATGGAAGGTGTTTGTATGAGCGTCTTTTCTGTTGCGCTCGCTGTTCGCGATGTGATCGGACCGTTATCAGAAATTCGAGTGTCTGGTGGATTTGCGAAGTCACCGTTTTGGCGCCAAATGTTGTGCGATATGATGGGGAAAGAATTGCTTGTCCCGGAGACGCATGAGGCCTCCGCGCTAGGGGCTGCAGCATTGGCTCTTTATGCGACGGGAGACATTGTTTCACTACAAGAAGTAAAGTCGTGGCTACGTATTTCATCACGTCACGAGCCAAATGGACAGCATACAGCGATTTATGCGGAACTATTTGATTTGTATATAAGATTGTATAGGCAACTAAAAGATGAATTTCAAATCATTTCTTCGTTTCAAAGTAAATATGTATAACGGAGGGGGTGATTCACTTCATTACTAAATCGGTTTAGTAAATGTAAGCGTTTGTTAAAATAAAAACAAGGGGGAGTGGGGAAGATGGCATCATCTTCGTTAATCGTTATTGTGATTGCTGGAATTAGCTTGTTGTTATTTCTTATTATTCGTTCGAAATTGCATGCGTTCGTTTCGTTATTGCTTGTTAGTTTACTTGTTGGAATTGCGGCAGGTATGCCACTAAAAAGTGTAATTGAGTCCATTCAAAACGGAATGGGAGGAACGCTTGGATTTGTAGCGGTTGTCGTTGGGTTAGGTGCAATGTTTGGTCAGATGCTTGAAGCATCAGGGGGAGCTGAACGTTTAGCACAGACGTTGATGAAGAAATTTGGGGAAAGTAAAGCGCAGTGGGCGCTTGGAATTACAGGATTTTTAGTCGCTATTCCTGTATTTTTTGACGTGGGATTTATTATTCTTGTACCGATTGTTTACGGTCTAGCGAAAAAGACAGGACGTTCTCTTTTATATTATGGTATTCCCCTTCTTGCCGGTCTGGCGGTAACGCATAGCTTTATTCCTCCGACGCCAGGCCCAATTGCAGTTGCCAATTTAATTGGTGCGGATTTAGGTTGGGTCATTTTATTTGGTTTTATTGCGGGTATTCCGGCGATGATTGTCGCTGGTCCGTTATTCGGAAAGTATATTTCAAAGAAAATTCACGCCTCTATTCCGACTTATATGGAATGGAAAGAACATGATAATGAACAAGATTTGCCGAGTTTCGGATTAATCGCAACGATCATTCTCATTCCTTTGTTGCTCATTTTAATGAATACGGTTTCAGGAGTTGTTTTGCCAGAGAAAAATATGCTTCGATCGCTGTTCACCTTTTTAGGTCATCCATTTGTCGCTTTAACGATTGCTACTTTACTCGCTTTTTACTTCTTAGGACGAAAGCGGGGACTTTCTAAACAACAAGTACAGGATATTGCAACGAAGGCACTAGAACCGGCAGGAATTATTATTCTTGTCACAGGTGCTGGCGGAGTATTTAAACAAATTTTAGTGGACTCAGGTGTTGGCAAGGTGCTTGCAGATATGATGTCGACATCATCGTTGCCGCCGATTGTTCTTGCATTTATTATTGCGGCGCTCGTTCGCGTTTCACAAGGTTCAGCTACAGTTGCGATGGTGACATCTGCAGGGTTAATGGCTCCATTTATAGAGACATTGCAGCTGACAGGTCCAATATTGGGGCTA
The DNA here is from genome assembly GCF_019448545.1 of Anoxybacillus sp. ST4. Lineage (NCBI taxonomy): Bacteria > Bacillati > Bacillota > Bacilli > Caryophanales > Anoxybacillaceae > Anoxybacillus > Anoxybacillus sp. ST4. Next base: position 4,292 of record NZ_JAHZOE010000010.1, read on the forward strand.
ATTACTATTGCGATTGCGGCAGGAGCGACGATTCTTTCACATGTAAACGACTCAGGATTTTGGCTCGTGAATCGCTACTTTGGTTTAGAAGTGAAAGATACGTTGAAATCATGGACAGTAATGGAAACAATGATTGCGCTGGTCGGTTTTTCTGTTGTATTTGTAATTAGTTGGTTTATCTAACTGTACAAGAGATCGTCTGTTATTCAGCAAATATCGGCAGGGGTGAGACGAATAAAGCAGTACAGCCGATGCTTGAAGAGCTGTAAGAAGTATCGGGAGTTACTGAAGAAAAACTTACCTCTGGACTCGGCGAATGCTCTTAGGGAAATGGCTAAACATGTGAAAATAACATATTGCAGCAATAAAGGGGCGCCAAAAAGTCAGTTATTTTGACTTTCTGGACGCCCTGTTTGTTGTTAAAACTGTTTCGCTGCTTCTTTTGCTCGTTCGATCGCTTGTTGCTTAATGCTTTCTGCTTCGTTTGGAAAAGCGTTCATACCTTCGACCGCAATCGTTTGAACGTCTGTTATGCCGATAAAAGCGAGAACAGCTCTTAAATAGCGGTCACCAAACTCCATTTCTTTCGCCGGACCTTCAGAATATATACCTCCTCGCGCTTGAATGTGGAGCGCTTTTTTCCCTTCTAGTAGTCCAACAGACCCTTCTTCTGTATATTTAAACGTTTTTCCGGCGATACAAAACGTATCAATATATGCCTTCAATTTTGGAGGGAAGCTAAAGTTCCACAGCGGTGTGACGAATACATATTTGTTAGCTTCAATAAATTGGTCGCATAGTTCGTTGATACGTGCGATTTTTGCTTGCTCATCTCTGTTTAATTGGTCAAATGCTTGTCCTTGTTGAAGTTTGCCCCAACCGTTAAACACATCTCCATCAATATAAGGGATGTCCATGTCATATACGTTCAATTCAACGATTTCATCTTCGGGATGATGTTGTTTGTAGGCATTGACAAACGCGCGACCGACTGACAAGCTAAACGATTCATGTTCTTGTTTTGGATTTGCGGTAATATACAATACTTTTGCCATAACGGTTCCTCCTTGATACAAGTTGATACTTACTTATATTTTGCTTTGGTATAAAAATCTATAACTATAATATAGTTTGTTACTTACTTTTGTAAAGTAAAAAGATTGCTGATTAGATGACAAACATCAAAAAAAAGAGTAAAATACGGATGTGGGTATAAAAAAAGAAAAGGACGGATGATTCATGACAGGGCATGTATTTCATCACTCGAAAGCAGAGAAGTTGTTAAATCCGAAAAGGAGAGAGCTGATTGCCCCGGAAAAAGTAATTTCATTGTTGAACGTGGGCGAGCATGATATTGTCGCTGATTTAGGGGCGGGGAACGGATACTTTGCTGTGCCGATCGCCAAACGAGCAAAAACGGTGTACGCTGTTGATATGCAACAACAAATGCTCGATTTACTCCAACAACATGCTGAACGAGAAGGAGTAAAAAACATTTCTTACATCCTAAGCGATGTGGCAAAAACAACGATTTCACCGCAATCTGTCGATAAGGGACTGATGGCGTTTGTTTTGCATGAAGTGGACGATCGAGAAGCTGTTTTTGCAGAAATTGCTCGCATCATAAAGCCGAACGGTGCGTTTCTATTCATTGAGTGGGAGGCAGTAGAAAGTGAAATGGGTCCGCCGCTTCACGAACGCATTCCATCGCATCAGCTCATGGACGAGGCGAAAGCACATTTCACACATGTGGAGCTCGTTCATTTCCATCCGAGCGTGTATGGTGTGATTGTTAAACATGGTCATTAATGATGGCCATGTTGTTTGTTTTTAAGGAAGGTGAGTAAGATGGTGGTACGTTTAGGAATAAAGGAAAATACCGTTTCATTTTTATTATTAGTCGTCATTAACGTGTTTGTTGGGGCGATGGTCGGTTTAGAACGAACGATTTTGCCGATGATTGGTGAAAAGCAGTTTGGGCTTACATCGATGGGAGCGGCTATCTCGTTTATCGTTAGCTTCGGCTTGTCCAAAGCGGTTGTAAACTATTTTGCTGGTCAGCTTGCTGATCGGTTTGGTAGAAAAAACATATTGCTAGCAGGATGGGTAATCGGGCTATTCGTTCCAATATGTATGCTTACTGCACACGAATGGTCGGTTGTTGTGTTTGCGAACGTGCTGCTTGGAATTAACCAAGGATTGACGTGGTCGATGACTGTCAATATGAAAATTGACATCGCCAAGCCAACGGAACGAGGTACAGCGGTTGGTTTAAATGAGTTTGCTGGTTATTTTGGTGTCGCGATGATGGCGGCGTTATCGGGTTATCTCGCTTCGACATTTTCACTTGATCTTGAATTGTTTTACATTGGTATTGTGGTTGCACTTACTGGAATAGGCTTATCCATCGTCGTTAAAGATACGAAACATCATGTTCAACTGCATATGGAACGAAGAAAAAAGGAGCGAACAGAAACGTTATCCGCAAAAGATGTATTTCAGCAGACGACATGGAAAAATAAAACGCTATCTAGTTTTAGTTTGGCAGGACTTGTAACAAATTTGAAAGATGGTGTGGCATGGGGATTATTCCCTTTATATTTCACTTCCCTCGGGCTATCCGTCTCACAAACAGGGATGATCGTTGCGATTTACCCTGCTTCATGGGGGATATGTCAGCTTTTCACAGGTGCCATTAGCGATCGAGTCGACAGAAAAAGGATGATTGCATACGGCATGTGGCTACAGGCGTTGGCCATGTGGTTGATGCTTATCGTGGACGATGTCGTGTTATGGATGGTTGGCGCGATATTGTTAGGGCTCGGAACAGCGATGGTATATCCGACGTTGCAAGCGGCAATTATATACATCCAAATTGGCATTTTAACCTCTGATTCACACAGCACACCCCATGCGGCGTAACACCTCATCCGGGTGTTGTAGAACGTACTGTTCAAAGCGAGTAATGGATTGGGCAATGTCATTTTGATCCTTGTGAAAAACGTTGGCAATCACTTCATCTTTCAACCACTTCCACAGCCGTTCAATCGGATTTAACTGTGGAGAATACGGTGGCAAAAAGATGAAATGAAAAGCATCGCCTTCCTCGCCATCAAGAAAGGCTTGCACCATCTTGGCATAATGAATACGCGCGTTGTCCAACACAAGCACGATGAATCGATTCGCATATTTCTCTTTCAACAGATGTAAAAAGTCTAGAAACGTCTCGGCATTGGCAGACGAAGCACGATGAAACACGACGTCCCCTTGTTGCACGTCGACTGCGCCAAAAATGGAAACGTGAGCGTGGTGACCGTAGCTCGGGACTTGTTTTTGGTTGCCTACTTCTGCCCATGTCGTACGTAGCGCTTGATAGGCACGAACATGTGTCTCATCCACATAAAACAGCATGGCATTCTCGGTAATTAGTTTTTTTTTATAAATTCAAGTTCTCTTTGAAAAGCAGCTTGACGCTTAGCGTCTCCTTTGACGAGCTTATACGTCGGGCGTGTCCATGACAAGCGAAGACGATGCAATAACTTTCGGATGCCTTCCCGTGACATCGAAACGCCATAAGTTTGTTGGATGTAAGATTGCAATATACGTGTGTTCCATGACGAAGAAATGCCCCAGCCGACATCCACAGGGGTGGTAGTTAATACCAGTTGTCTGATCTCCTGTTGTTGTTCTTCCGTCAGAAATGGCACGCGACCAGGTGGCAAGCGACGATCGAGTAAATGATCGAGCCCACCTTCATTAAAACGTGCCACATAAAGTGCAACCGATTGACGGCATAGATTAACCATTTTTGCGACATCTTTTCCAAGAAACCCTTCCATGACGAGACGAACGGCAGTCACCCGAACACGAAGGGAAGCATCTTTGATTTTCCGTTCTTGTTTCCGAAGTGTTCGAGGTGTCCAACCGTGATCATTTGTAATTTTAAGACGTTTCATGTCCTTTCCGCTCCTTTTATACGTGGGTATTTAGGAGCAGTATAACCATGGAAAAAGGTGTTCATACAGAAGTCATCATCTTAAAGTGCATGTATATAGCGATGTGACAGCGATATACTGGCGCGCTTCTGCAATGGGGGTATATCGATTTTGGCGCGATAGCGGCTATGCGATCGGGGCGGTGATAGCAGGGATCATTGCTGACTGGCTCGGATTCCGTTGGGCAATTGGGTTGACAGCGATATTGCCGGTACTTGCTGGATGGCGGGTATATACAAAAACGAAAAACTAGGGAACACGTCCCTAGTTTTTCTCATATATATCCCCATTTTGTTTCACCATATTACGTTGATTTAACTCACGCAATGTGCTGCGTACTTTAAATAGCGGCAACGCTGTTTTTTCAGCTAATTGTTCCGCAGTTGCAGGGACATCCAGTGCTTGTAAAATTGCTTGCATAGTAGCTGTTACCGTTTGATTATCGTTGACGCAAGCCATCATCTGTCACTTCCTTATAAGCTTTTTTTGCAGAAATACCAATCGATGCACTCTAACGTTTCATCTTTCATACGCTCTTCTGCCGCTTCTTGTGTTTTCGCTGGTGGAACGATCACTTTATCCCCAGGATTCCAGTTCGCAGGTGTTGCGACACCATGCGCATCTGTTGTCTGTAATGCTTTCACAACACGTAAAATTTCATCCATATTTCTTCCTGTGCTCAATGGATAATAAATGATGGCACGAACAATTTGTTTGTCATCGATAATAAATACAGCACGTGATGTTTCTGTACTATTTCCTTCAGGCATAAGCATACCGTATTTCATAGCTACTTCTTTATTTAAATCAGCGATAATTGGGAATTCGATTTTTACTCCAAATTTTTCTTCAATGTTGCGCACCCATGCGATATGTGAATGAACGCTATCAATGCTTAAGCCAAGCAATTCAACATTCAATTTTTTCAACTCTGGATAAATGTTTTGAAACGCCATAAATTCTGTTGTACAAACTGGCGTGAAATCCGCTGGATGCGAGAAGAGAATAACCCAAGATCCTTTATAGTCGTCTAATGAAATGTTTCCATGTGTAGTCACTGCCTCAAATTTTGGTGCCGGATCACCAATGCGTGGTAAGTAGTTTTGTACTTGTTCCATATTAGTAAATCCTCCTTTTTTATATTAATTTTAATTACATAATAATTATCATTTATACTTCCAATATGGACAATAGGGGAATACCCCCGATTGTAATTGAGATGATCATCAACTTTTCTCTATGTTCAACATACATTAATAAAAGAGCAAATGTGAAGGGGGCTGAGGGGTGAACATTTTAGTCATTTGGCGGTTGTTGACGGTTGGTGGGGTGAATGCCGGATGGCGCAATCGGGCGTTATATTTTAAAAAGCGTGGCATTACGACCGATTTTTTATATACGAAAGATTTGGGCGGCATGCATATGATGGAAGATGTCGCAAACGTGTATGTAGCGAAAAAGAAGCGAGATGTTCATGACATTTTACGAAAAGGGTATGATGCGATCATTGTTGTTGATACGAGCCAAGCGTACGAGTGGTTGAACGACGTTGGCTATGCAGGTCCGATTATTGTCGAGGCGCGCACGCCGGAGTTGTTGAAGTTAAAGCGGAACTTGCAAGGGGTTGAGACGATTTCCCCGCGTCAGTTTATCGTTCCGTCTTATTATCAAAAACGACTTCTTTCCGTCCTCGTTAACGATCAAGCGCCGATTACCGTCATTTATAACGGATTAGATGCGTCTTTTTTCCAGCCATCTGTATGCGATGATGTACCGAACAAAAAAATTATTGCTTATGTCGGACGGTTAGATGGAAGGAAAAATTGGCGGGCGTTTTTGCGCATCGTCTCGCTATTACAAAAAGAGCGGGATGATATCGAATGTTGGATGATCGGTGGGGCGCATAGTGTCGATAAACAAACGTTTGAAACGGAATGGAAAGAAAAAAAGCTCGACCCGTTCGTCAAATGGTTTCCCGTCGTTCCGTACCAACAAATGCCTCACATATACGCCCGCATTCGTCAATCAGGGGGATGCTTACTAGCGACAACGAAAGTCGAATCGTTCGGCAATACGTTTATTGAAGCGATGGCGTGTGGCGTGCCGGTCGTTGCCCCGCGCGTATCTGCCATGCCGGAAGTGATCGCTCACGGAAAAACAGGATACTTATTTCGCGAACATCATACGCGCGGTGCCGTTCGAGCGATTGAAGCGATCATCGACGATCAGGAGCGATATGAAGAGATGAGCGAAGCTGGCAGGGCGCGCGTGCTAGCGCAATTTACGATTGAACGTTGTGCCGAAACGTATGTCGATTTACTACAACATATTGTAGGTGAACAAACATGAACTATGAAATGACGTTCGCAAGCCATAAACATAACTCCCATCTCATCACGTTTCATGATGGGAAACGGTATGTCGTCAAATTTTATGACACGAAAAAGCCGAAAGCGCTCATTAACGAATGGCTCGCATACCAAATTGCGAAATATATGAACCTTCCGATTCCGCACGCCCGACTCGTTTCTTTACCTGACACGCTCGTACCGATTCCAGATGACACAACGATTGTGAAAACGAAAACGCAGTTTGCTAGCGCGTATATTGACGGGAAAAACGCCCATAAAACGACGCTTTATCGCATCGCCAACGCCGATCAGCTTGCGGGGGTGATCGTTTTTGATTATTGGTTGTACAATTGCGACCGAACGAGAAAAAACGTCATCATCGAACAAAATGGTGAGCATCAGACGTTATGGATCATTGATCACGCTGACATATGCGGTTCATTTGCGTGGACGGTTGAACAGTTAAAACAGCTGCCGCGAACGCTTATCGAAAGCGCTACGCATCGCATGATGGCGTCGTTTATGACCGTTCAACAATTGGAGGAAGCGATTGCCGTTATGCAAACGATGCCGACACTTTTACTTGAAGAAATGACGAAACATATGCCTGACGATTGGCCGATGACGGAAGAAGAACGAAAGCAACTCGTTCATACGCTCGTGTATCGACGTGATCATGTCGTTCCGCATCTCATCCGCAAATGTTGTAAACAGCTTTGGCCTGAGCTAGCATAGCTTAGGCTTTTTCCATGTGCGAGCGAAAGAAAAATAGATAAATAGGGAAAGGCCGTATCCTTTGTCCGAGATCATGTATATGTTATTAGCAGAGAGAAAATTTGTTAGAAAGGTGTGAGGATATGATGGTGAAAATTGTTTTAGATGCAGGGCATGGAGGGCGTGATCCGGGGGCGGTCGGAAACGGACTTCGTGAAAAAGATGTAACGTTAACGATTGTGACGAAAATAGGGGAGATGTTGAAAGAGTATGAACATGTCGATGTGCACTATACGCGGACAGACGACCAGTTTATTGAACTATCGGAACGGGCAGCGATGGCGAATCGGATCGGTGCGGACTTCTTTTTATCCGTTCATGTGAACGCAGGCGGTGGAACAGGATTTGAATCATATATATTCAATGGAAATGTGAGCAAAGAAACCGTTTCATATCAAAACATCATTCATGATGAAGTGATGAAAGCGATTGGAGATGTACGCGATCGCGGAAAAAAACGTGCGAGCTATGCGGTGCTTCGTCAAACGAATATGCCAGCTTTATTGACGGAAAACTTATTTATCGACAACGCAGGCGATGCCGCGAAGCTGAAATCAGACGAATTTCTGTCGCAAATTGCCCGCGGTCATGTGGAAGGAATGGCGAAAGCGTTCGGATTGCAAAAGAAACCGCCTGCTCCACCGAAAGACGATGGAAAGTTATACCGCGTGCAAGTCGGAGCATTTCGCGATAAAAAAAATGCAGAACGTCTCGTCGAAGAGTTAAGAAAAAAAGGATACGATGCGATCATTGTTTAACCTCTGCGATTGGCAGGGGATTTTTTATGCATATTTTTCATTTGTTGTTAAAAAATAATAGCGAATGGGGGGGCGTTATGAGACTGTTCACATGTGGCATCATCATCGTTTGTTTACATGCCTTGCCGTATTTTTTACTTGGGGAAGATGCGCACATGCGCGTGCACGATAATTTAGACTCTAATATTGCTTGGTATCGCGTGCTCGTACAAAGTGGCGAGCTGTTCGGTTCCGTTCATGCGACGATTCCGCAAGTCATTAACGGATTGCCACGCAACGCGTACGGAACAGAATTTAGCGGCATCGTCTGGCTTCATGCGCTTTTTCCTTCCGTTTATGCTTACGGGCTTAGCCAGCTGTTGACGCGCGTATTTGCGTTTATCGGCATGTATATGTTGTTGAAAACGCACGTATTAAAGGAGCGAGAAGCGACGGCAGAATGGATTCGCGTTGGTGTGGCTCTTACGTTTGCCTTGACGCCGTTTTGGCCATCAGGGATGCTTAGCACGCTCGGCATGCCGCTTGCGTTATGGGCGCTACTTAACATTCGAGCCGGCGATCGTTCGTGGAAAAATTATGTCGTACTCACGCTTCTTCCTCTCTATTCTAGCTTCGTGCTCGGTTTTTTCTTTTTTTTAAGCGCGATGTTTTTGTTTTGGATCGTTGATGCGTGGCGTCGCCGTCCGAACGTACCCCTTTTGTTGGCGCTCATATATATGACCGTTCTTTATTTAGCGATTGAATATCGGCTCGTTCATTCATTTTTATTTGCGACAGAGCCGACGAGCCGCGATGAATATGTGCATGCTCGCTTACCGTTATGGCGATCGCTTCGCCTGACGCTCAAAAACTATATGTTCGGTCATACGCATGTCATGACGATTCATACGCTCATTATTTTACCGATCACGTTGATCGCTTTATATATCGTATGGCGAAAAACATGGTGGCAACAAGAGCGGCTGTTTTGGCAGCTTCATATTGTAAACGTTGCGCTTTCCGCGTGGTATGCGTTTTGGTTTTACAAAGGATGGTTGCCTGCGACAGAAGCGTTTCCGTTTTTAGATCGGTTTAATTTTGCGCGCTATCATTTTTTGCGACCGATGGTCATTTATGTGCTGTTTGCGCTATCGCTTCGCATTATATGGCGCGCGTGGGATCGAGGAATCGTCTCGTTTGCGATTGCCTCTCAACTCGTTGTGGCGATGTTGTTTCATGAACAAATTGTATATCGCGACAAGCCGACATTTCGCGCGTTTTATGCCGAAAAGCAGTTTGAACAAGTGAAGCGATACATCGGCAAGCCGCTTCATACGTATCGCGTCGTCAGCATCGGCATGCATCCGGCGATTGCGCAATATAACGGCTTTTATACGCTCGATACGTACAACAATTTTTATCCGCTGTCGTATAAGCATCAGTTTCGGAAAATTATTGCGAGTGAGCTTGCGAAAAATAAAAAACTAAAACAATATTTCGATGAATGGGGCGGTCGCTGTTACATATTTGTCGATGAGCTAGGAAAGCACTACATGTTTACGAAGCAATCGAACAAGCGCATACGCCATCTCAAGCTTCATACTGACGTATTGTACGACATGGGCGGACGATACGTGTTTTCCGCCTTGCCGATTGACAACGCAAAGGAAAACAACTTAAAGCTATTGCGCACGTTTGAACACGATGAATCCGCATGGAACATTTACTTATACGAAGTGGAAAGGGAGAAAACGACATGACCGTTTTAGCGATCGTTGTACCTTGTTATAACGAGCAAGATATATTGCCAGAAACGATTAAACAACTGCTTTCGTTAAGGCAACAGCTCGTAGATGAACAACTTATTTCGAAAGAAAGCAAAATTGTATTTGTCGATGACGGAAGCCGCGATCAAACGTGGACGATCATTTATAAAGCATGTTTGCGACATGAAGAAGTGAAAGGGGTGAAGCTCGCCGGCAATGCAGGGCATCAAAACGCCCTTTTAGCAGGCATGTTTGCCGTCAAAGGCGCGGCGCATTGCATCGTAACGATGGATGCCGACTTGCAAGATGATATATATGTCGTGCGCGAGTTTGTACGAAAATTTCATGACGGATACGATATCGTTTATGGAGTGAGAAGAAAGCGCGACGTTGATTCGTACATGAAGCGGTGGACGGCCGAAACATTTTACCGCATGATGAATCGCATCGGGGTGAAGCTTATATACAATCATGCAGACTATCGTCTCATGAGCCGGCGCGCGGTAGAAGCGTTGCAGCAATTTCGCGAAGTAAACATGTTTTTGCGCGGAGTTGTCCCGCTCCTTGGTTTTCCTTCTACAACCGTATATTATGACCGAAAAGAGCGAAAAGCAGGCGTGACGAAATATCCGCTTATGAAAATGATACGCTTTGCCTTCGATGGACTCACGTCATTCAGCATGATGCCCATTCGGTTCGTTTCCCTTCTCGGTTTTTGTTCATTTTTCATTAGCGTCTTGTTTGCGCTATACGTGCTTTTTTTAAAAATAACAGGACATACAGAAACGGGCTGGACGTCGCTCATCATGTCCATTTGGCTCGTCGGTGGGTTGCAGTTGATTGCGATCGGCTTAGTTGGCGAATACATCGGAAAAGTATATAAAGAAACGAAACAACGACCGCGCTACATCGTAGATATCGATTTGTTCAATTGGCCGGTCGTTGCCAAGCGCGATGAGGAACAAGTCATAAGCTAAGGCTCCGAACTAGACGGAGCCTTTTTGCATCATTGCTCGTTGAAACGACTGGAATAGGGCGAACGAAACGAACGTCAGCAATATACCTGTCACATACGGCAAACTCGGTTTTAACGTAAATAGCCAACCTGCGATCGCCGGCCCGCCGATGCGCCCGAGCGAATCGAACGATGATAATACGCCTGTCGCGCTTCCTTGTCCGCCCGTTGTATATTTCGTAAGCAAGGACGATACACATGGGCGAATGACGCCGTTACCGATGCCGAAAATCGTTAAGTAAAGCGCCGCTGTCCAAAAATGATTGATGAACAAAATAAGAAAAAAGCCGAGCGCTGATAAAAATAAGCCGCCGCGAATGACCGTTCTTTCACCGAACGATGCGATCAGTTTTCCGAGCAGTCCTCCTTGAACGATCGCACCAGCAAGTCCCATCATCATGAAAATGTAGCCGAGCTCTTTTGACGTAAGACCTGCGCGTTTTGCGGCAAAATAAGCGAACGTCGCTTCAAGTCCAGCGAGGGAAAATGTGACGATCAGCTGCAACATATATAAGCGCGCCAAAGGTCCTTGAAGGGCAGCGGAAAGAGACGGACGTTTCGCTTGTCCGATCGAACGTTTTTCTTTCGGAAGCGACTCATGTAAGAAAAAGAAGACGAACACGGCAGTCATAAGCGCTAAACAGCCAGCGATCCAAAACGGGACAGTTAAGCTTGTAGCGGAAAAGATGCCGCCGATCGCTGGTCCGAAAATAAATCCGAGTCCGACAGCCGCTCCGATGATACCCATTCCTTTCCCACGGTTTTCTTCTGTCGTTACATCGGCGACGTACGCCATCGCTGTCGGCATCGTCGCGGCAGATAAAAAGCCCCCAATGATGCGAGCCGCAAACAACATCCACAACGTTGTCGCCACGGCGAATAAGAAAAACGACAGCGCCAAGCCGGAAATACCGATAAGTATCATCGGTTTTCGCCCGTATCGGTCAGATAAGTTTCCCCACATGGGCGCGAATAAAAATTGCATAAAAGAATACACAGCCATCAGCCAACCGAGCTCTGTTGGGGTTGCGCCGATGTTTTCAGCGAAAAACGGAAGAACGGGAATAATAATGCCAAACCCGACCATGACGAAAAACATTACAACAAATAAAATCGGCAAGTAACGCCGTTCGTTCATCATCACCATCTCCACTATGTAGTTTGCATTTTTATCATAATGGAAACGATGCAATTTTTCAAAGATGTCGCTGCGTTGACAACAGAAAAAATTTTAGCGAAACTGAACGTGTATGAACGATATGGGAGAGTTGAGAAAAATGACATATATCAATCAGCACGTGTTAAACAATTTATTTTACATTTTAGTGAGCATTTTTTTCTTTTACTTTTTATACGATTACGTTCGATTTTTCCAACGCAAAAAAGTGTATCAACGTTTGTTGTTTGTTGTGTGCTTAAGCGTGCCGCTTATTTTATGCATGAAATATCCGATTTACATCGCCCCTGATTGCGTGCACGATTTGCGGCAAGTTCCGTTTTTAATTGGCACGTTTTACGGTGGATGGACGGTCAGTTTTCCCCTCTTGCTTATTTTGCTGCTCGCGCGCTGGGCGATGTACGGCTATCAATTCATTACCGTCGCTGTTTATGTCATGATGTTCGTTTTCGGCAGTTTGTTTTCTCCTATTTTCCAACGGTTGTCGAGAAAACAACGATTATTCGCTTCGGCGGTGATGACGTTTATATTAGCGATTGTTGCTACGATTTTGGCGATCGTCATTTCTGATTTTCAAGTGACAGAGTCGTACGTCATTCACTTTATCCTTGTTCCTCCCTTTGCCGTATCGTTCGTTGTGCTCATCGTTGAAACGTTGCGTGAAGCGTTGCTCATTCGTTCGAAAGCGATCAAGCTGGAGAAAATGGAAGTCGTTAGCCAGCTTGCCGCAAGCATTTCCCATGAAATTCGCAATCCCCTTACCGTTGTGAAAGGATTTATGCAGCTCATGGGAGGAAAAGACATATCGGAGGAAAAGAAAGAGCAATATATGAATATCGCCCTTGAAGAATTAGACCGCGCGTGTGCCATTATTGACGATTATTTAACGTTTGCGAAGCCGTTTCCAGAAAAAATGGAGCCGCTTGACGTGCATCATGAGTTAACGAAAGTCATTGACATGTTGCGTCCGTTAGCGAACATGTCGGGGGTAGACATCGTGTCAACGCTCATGCCTGCGAAAGTAAGTGGCAACGCCCAATATTTTCGACAATGCTTTTTAAATATAATAAAAAATGGAATTGAAGCGATAGAAGGCGACGGGGCGGTGTACGTCGTTGTATATGTCGCTCAAAAAACGGTCACGATCGTCGTCCGCGATGAGGGAGTCGGCATGACGAAAGAGCAGCTGGCGCGATATGGCGAACCGTATTTCAGCACGAAACAAAAAGGGACAGGGCTCGGGGCGATGGTGTCGATTCGCATCATTGAAATGATGGACGGCACGTGGACGATAGAAAGCGAAAAGGGGCGCGGGACGACGATGAAAGTCACATTCCCTTTGTTGTTGAAAAAATAAAAATATTTCGAAATAGCGAAAAAGTATTGTCTTTAACAATTTTGGGCGTTAAAGTATAAAATGAACATAACAAGTAAGGAGAGTTTACAACAATGAGTTTGTTTAGGAAAAAGTCGATTGACTTGCTTATGAGCGAGTCAGGAAAAAGCGGCGCTGCACTAAAAAAAGAATTAGGTGCACTCGATTTAACGATGCTTGGCATCGGAGCGATTATCGGAACGGGCATTTTCGTCTTGACGGGCGTGGCGGCGGCAGAGCATGCGGGACCAGCGCTTGTTCTTTCGTTTATTTTATCCGGATTAGCGTGTGTGTTTGCGGCGCTTTGTTATGCGGAATTTGCCTCGAGCGTGCCCGTATCGGGAAGCGCGTATACGTACAGCTATGCGACGTTTGGCGAGATGATGGCATGGCTGCTCGGCTGGGATTTAATTTTAGAATACGGTGTGGCTGCATCGGCGGTAGCGGCCGGATGGTCGGGCTATTTCCAAGGGTTGCTTGCCGGTTTTGGCATTGAGCTTCCGCATGCCCTCACAAGCGCATACGATCCATCCAAAGGGACGTTTATTGATGTGCCAGCCATCGTTATTGTTTTACTTATTACGTTTTTATTGACGCAAGGTGTGAGAAAATCAGCGCGCTTTAATGCGGTGATGGTTGTTATTAAAGTGGCAGTCATTTTATTGTTTATCGCCGTTGGTGTATGGTATGTGAAGCCAGAAAACTGGACGCCTTTTATGCCGTTTGGCTTTTCGGGCGTTGCGGCAGGAGCTGCGACGGTGTTTTTCGCATATTTAGGATTTGATGCCGTATCGACAGCGGCAGAGGAAGTGCGCAATCCGCAGCGCAACATGCCGATCGGTATTATCGCTTCGCTTGTTGTTTGTACGTTTTTGTATATTGCGGTGTCGCTCATTTTAACGGGAATTGTACCGTACGATCAATTAGGTGTGAAAAATCCAGTTGCTTTCGCGTTAAATTACATTAACCAAGATTGGGTTGCTGGATTTATTTCGCTTGGGGCGATTACAGGAATTACGACGGTGCTTCTCGTTATGCTTTATGCGCAAACGCGCCTCTTTTATGCGATTAGTCGCGATGGCTTGCTTCCATCGTTATTTGCGAAAGTGAGCGAGCGCAAGCAAGTGCCGCTTGTGAACTCATGGGTAACAGGCATTGCTGTTTCCATTTTTGCCGGTGTCATTCCGTTAAATAAATTGGCGCATTTAACGAATATCGGAACGTTGTTTGCGTTTACGACTGTTGCGATCGGCATTTTAGTGTTGCGCAAAACGGAACCGAATTTAAAACGAAGCTTTATGGTGCCGTTTGTGCCTGTCATTCCGCTTCTTGCGGTGGCGTTTTGCACGTATTTAGCGCTTCAGCTTCCTGCGACGACATGGCTTAGCTTTGGCGGCTGGCTCGCGGTCGGCCTCGTCATTTACTTCTTATATGGCCGCAAGCATAGCAAACTAAACGAAGGGCACGCGGGACAAAAACAAGTAAGTTGACGGGTTGACAAAGTGAGCTTATGTTTTTATAATAAAATTACAGTTCAATCATAGTTTTCCTTCACAAAGGGGAGTAGCGTTCAGGCGTTCGCCTGAAAACAAAGTCGTCAGTTCATGGACATCGTCCATCGGCTTTGTTGGCACAACGTGTGTCTAGCGAGACCTTTGCCGTACGGCAAAGGTCTTTTTTGCGTTCTTATGATTTTTGCCGGCGGACGAGGGAAAACTACATATTACAGGAGGGATTATTGATGGATGTATCATTGTTGTTAGAGTATGGTTGGGTGCTTCTCGTTTTAATTGGATTGGAGGGAATTTTAGCGGCCGATAACGCTGTCGTCATGGCTGTGATGGTCAAACATTTGCCAGAAAAACAACAAAAACGGGCGCTCTTCTACGGGCTTGCTGGAGCGTTTATTTTTCGCTTCGCTGCACTTTTCGTCATTTCGTATTTAGTGAATATTTGGCAAATTCAAGCGCTCGGTGCGTTGTATTTAATGTTTATTGCTTTGCATCATTTTATAAACAAAAATCGAGACGGTTCGCATAAAGAAGGGAAAAAGCAATCTGGCTTTTGGATGACCGTATTGAAAGTAGAGCTTGCCGATTTAGCGTTTGCGATCGATTCGATTTTAGCTGCGGTCGCTTTGGCGATGACGTTGCCAAATACGAATTTACCACCGATCGGAGGAATGGACGGCGGAAAGTTTTTAGTTATCTTTGCCGGTGGATTGATCGGTGTCATTATTATGCGTTTTGCGGCGAATGCGTTCGTCAAGCTTTTGCGAAAACGTCCAAGCCTAGAGTCAGCTGCATTTTTAATCGTCGGCTGGGTTGGGGTGAAATTGGCGGTATATACGCTTGCTCATCCGAGCTTAGCTGTTGTTTCTGAACATTTCGCGCATTCAGCGTTATGGAAAGCGATTTTCTGGATTGTCCTTTTAGCGATTGCCGCAGGCGGTTGGTTTTTCTCAGGAAAAGAGACGAAACAACAAGAAGAAGCGATTCAAACGTTGAAAAAAGCGCAAAACGAATAAGGGGAGGCACGTTCCTCCTCTTTTTGTTATAATAAAGAAAGAGAGGAGTGTTGATGTATGTTAAGTGAAAAATTGTTAAACGGACTGAACGATCAAATGAATTTTGAATTTTATTCTGCGCATGCGTACATGGCGATGGCGGCGTATTGCTCGGCGGAAGGGTTGGACGGCTTTGCGAACTTCTTTTTAGTGCAAGCGGAAGAAGAGCGCTTCCATGCGATGAAGTTTTACAACTTTATTAACGCGCTTGGCGAACGAGCGGTGATGACAGGATTCCCATCGCCAAACAACGAATTTACGTCCGTTCGCGACTGCTTCGAAAAAGCGCTCGCTCATGAAAAAGAAGTGACGCGCCGCATTTATAAACTATCTGACTTAGCGCTAGACGAGCGCGAACATGCGACGATGAACTTTTTAAAATGGTTTATCGACGAACAAGTGGAAGAAGAGTCGCTGTTTGATACGCTTATTCAAAAACTAAAACGCATCGAAGGCGACAGCAATTCGTTGTTTATGCTTGACAACGAACTTGCCCAGCGAACATTCACACCAGAAGCATAAAGGGAATGCGAAGGCATTCTCTTTTTTATTCCCCCTAACCAAATGTCACATATGAGGCGATAAATGGATATAGGGGGGATTGTGATGAAGAAATGGTTAGTCGATGATGAACCGTTGTTCGTTTTGCCGACGGTGGCGGTGAAGCTCGGATTGAATGAAAGCATTTTTTTGCAACAGCTTCATTATTGGCTCGGGAAAAGTACGCATACGCATGATGGGCATGTGTGGGTATATAACACGTACGAAGGGTGGCAAAAGCAGTTTCCATTTTGGTCGGAAAGCACGATTCGGCGCACGATCGTCCGGCTTGAGAAAAAAGGGATTGTCGTGTCAAGGTATCGCTCAAAGCTTGATAAAACGAAATGGTATCGCATTGACTACGATGCGCTAGCGAACGTCATGAATGGCGAAGAAGAACGGCAACATGACGAAACGAGTGGGCAACATGACGTGTCGCACATGTCCACTTGCCAAGACGGACATAGCACGATGAACAGACAAACAAATATAACAACAGATCATACATTACAAAACATTATACAATTTTATGAACAAAACGGTTTTGGGACGATAAGTGGCTATATTGGAGAAAAAATCGCATTATGGGTCAATGAAACGTCAGAGGAGTGGGTGCTTGCAGCGCTGAACGTCGCTTTACAGAACGGAGTGAAAACGTGGACATATACAGAAGGCGTTTTACGAAACTGGAAGAAAAACGGATACGTGCGCTCGAAACGGCAGAAGTGGGCGGTGCGGACGGAAAGTGTGCCGGAGTGGCTGCATATCGATTATTCCCGATATGAGCGAAAAGCGTGCAGTGAAGCGGAGTTGCAGCAAAAGCGTGACGAATTAGAAAAGCGTTTAAAAAAGAGGAGAAGGGCATGAACGTCCATACCCTTACCCTGTTTGTTTCACCGGCTCGTTTGCTTCTTTTGTCGCTTCTACCGCTTCTAAAAGCAGCTCGACAAGGTGAACGGCGCGCACGTTCGTTAGTCCTTCTCGTTCAATGCCGAGCTTCATTTGCAGCAAACAGCCGGGATTGGCGGTTACAATTGTCGTCGCTTTCGTTTGTTTCACTTGTGCCATTTTGTAATCAAGCACTTGCATCGACATGTCTGGTTCGATGATGTTGTAAATGCCTGCTGAACCGCAGCACCGATCGGCATCTTTCATTTCGCGAAACTCGACGCCGGAAATCGATTGAAGCAGCAGGCGCGGCTCGTTTGCTGTTTTCATGACGTTGCGTAAATGGCATGAATCTTGATACGTCACGATTTGCTCAGGCAAGCGCCAACGTTGGTGATGAAAGCCGAGTTCGACTAAAATGACGGAGATGTCTTTCACTTTGGCAACGAAAGATTTGGCGCGCTCTGCCCAAACGGGATCGTCTTTTAACAAATGGTCGTATTCGACTAAAAACGCCCCGCACCCGCCAGCGTTTGTGATAATATAGTCGACGTCGAGCGCTTCAAACGCTTCAATGTTTCGTTTCGCGAGCGTTTTTGCGTCCGCTTTTTCGCCGCTATGCCCGTGAAGTGCACCACAGCACGTTTGGGCCTCAGGAATGACGATATCGCAGCCGACAAGCTGCAATAGTTTCATCGTCGCATCGTTGATATCCATAAACATCGTATCCATTAAACAGCCGCTAAAAAAGGCGACCCGTTTTTTTCGTTTCGTTTCCGCTTCGATGTGCGTTGGCCGTTCGTTCATTTGTTTCCATGTCGGCACGTTCGGCAACACTTTTTCCATCAAGGCTAAATGACTCGGCAACACGCGCAACAAGCCGAGTTTGCGAACGAGCGTCTGCAATCCGGAGCGTTGATACATGCCGATGAAGGCGGTCACCATCCGCATTCGCTTTGGATGGGGGAATAGCTGCTTAAACACGACGTGGCGAACGAGGCGAACAAACCACGGATATCGTTTATGTTGCGCAATAATGTCGCGCGCTTCTTCAAGCAAATGACCGTAGCGCACCCCAGAAGGACAAACAGGCTCGCACGCTCGGCAGCCAAGGCAAAGTTGGAGCGAACGTTCGACATCTTCATCGGGCTCGATAAGCCCGTCGACGACCGCTTTCATGAGCGCGATGCGCCCGCGCGGCGAGTGCGACTCTTGAAAGCCCGACTCAATATACGTCGGACATGTCGGCAAACAAAAGCCGCAGCGCATACAGTTCAATAGCTCGTCTTCATTCATGCGCGTTTGAAATTGTTGTTGGATGAGCTGTTCGTTTTTCATCGCGTTACCACCACCCGTTTGCGCGTGCTTTTTGCGAACACTTTCCCCGGATTCATAATGTTGTTCGGATCGAGCGCTCGTTTAATCGCCTGCATAGCAGCGATTCCTTCTTTACCAAGCTTCCATTCTAAATACGGCGCTTTCATGACACCGACGCCATGCTCGCCGGTAATCGTGCCGCCAAGCTCAATCGCTTTCGCAAAGATGTCTTCGAACGCTTGCTCGACGCGATGTAGTTCGTCTTTGTCGCGCACATCGGTCGGACATGTCGGATGAAGGTTGCCGTCGCCTGCGTGACCGAACGTACAAATCGTAACGTTATATTTTTTTGCAATATCGTTAATCGCTTTTACCATATTTGCAATTTGTGAGCGCGGAACGGTCGCATCTTCTAAAATCGTCGTCGGTTTTAAGCGGGCGAGTGCTGATAAGGCGGAACGTCTCGCTGTGCGCAAATTGTTTGCTTCTTCTTCCGTTTGTGCCACTTGAACAGAAATGGCGCGTTGTTCGCGGCAAATGCGCGCCATCGCTCCCATATCCCGCTCAACGACTTCTTTCGGACCGTCTTGTTCGATGAGCAGCACCGCTTTAACATCGGTCGGCAAGCCGATGTTGACGAACGACTCGACGACTTGCAACGTCGGCTGGTCTAAAAATTCAAGCGTCGTCGGGATGATTTTGTTGGCGATAATAGCTGAAACGGAGCGCGCCGCCGCCTCTAAATCTTCATATAGCGCAAGCATCGTTTTTTTCGTCTCCGGCATCGGAATGAGTTTTAACGTCGCTTCGGTAATGATTCCAAGCGTTCCTTCTGAGCCGACGAATAGGCGCGTTAAATCGTAGCCAGCGACATCTTTGGCGAGCTTGCCGCCCGTGCGAATAATGTCGCCGTTGGCGAGCACGACTTCAAGCGCCATGACGTAATCGCGTGTGACACCGTATTTTAATCCGCGCAAGCCGCCAGAATTTTCGTTAATGTTTCCACCAATCGTTGAAATTTTCATCGAGCTTGGATCAGGTGGATAAAATAATCCTTTCGCTTCGACCGCTTGAATGAGATCGAGCGTAATGACTCCCGGTTGAACGGTCACCGTCAAATTTTCTTCGTCAATTTCTAATATGCGATTCATATGTTTAAAAATGATGACGATGCCGCCTTCTGTCGGACATGTGCCAGTACAAAGATTTGTCCCCGAGCCGCGCGGCACGATCGGAATGCGGTGCTCATTGCAAATCTTTACAATTTCGCTCACTTCTTTTGTGTTGCGCGGGGCGATAACTGCGTCAGGAAGCGATTGGAAGTTTGGGGTTGCATCGTATGAATAAACGAGCCGTCCGGCTTTCGAATCGTCGTAGTTTTGTGCGCCGACAATTTGAATGAACTGTCGTTTCACTTGTTCAGTAATCATATCATCCACCTTCTTTCCTTTGTTTGTACTGTAAGCATATAAAAAAGCGGGAAAACCCGCTATGTATAAACATATAAAAATGAAACGCTTACACACTATTTTTTTGTTGTTTCATCTAAAAAACGAATAGCTAAATATAAGGTGATGATATGTTCGAGATGGCGCACGTTCAGTTTCGTATAATCTTGTATTTTTTTTAGCCGGTAATGAAGTGTATTAATGTGAATGTGAAGCGCCTCTGCCGTTCGTTTGAGCGATAAGTCGTTAGCGAACAACGTCCGCAGCGTATGCAACAATTCTTCATCGTGTATGAGAGGTTCAATCGTTCGTTTAATCAGCTCTTGTTTTGTCGCAGGCGAAAGATCTTCGAAACACATCTCTAGCCGTAAATCTTCATCAAATACGAGGTCGTTCGGTCGTTTGGCGACGCGAAGAGCGCGCTCCGCTTGTTGATAAGAACGATGCATATGTTGAGCATCGGTCATTTTGCCACAGCCGAAGCGAAACGTCATATTGTATTTTTGAGCGAGCATTCGCTGCAAGCGAGCGATTTGTGCAACGGTATGTTCTTTTTCTGTATTCGTTTGCAAAATAAGAAAGCGATCATCACCCCAACGAACGATCACGTCGTTTCGGCTTTCCCAACTTTCCTGAATGTATTTCCATAATTCAATCGTCATCGTCGCATGTTTTCCGGTGCGTTCTGCGATAATGACGCGCCGCGAGCAAGCGAGGTCGATATGAAACAGTTGGGCTCGTTCGTGCAAGGATGGCGACCATTCGCGCGCTTGCAGCCAATCGAAGACGAACGTTTCAAGCGCGCGCGCTTCAAGTTGTAACTGTTCCGTATAGTAGTTTTCTTGAATGAGAAGCTCGGTCATTTTTTTTAATAGCTCGCCGTATGGTGATACGTTCGCTGGGTCTCCTGTAATGCCGATGACACCGATGACGTCACCGTGAAAAAAAACAGGTAAGTTGATGCCAGCTTTTACTCCTTTGAGCTTCCCTTCGTCTTCTTTCGTAATGATTCGTTTTTGTTTTTCTTGGCAAACGAGAAACGCGCCTTCATGAAATTGCCCGATGCGCGTCGGGTCGGTGCTGGCGATAATGATGCCATGCGTGTCGACGATAATGAGATCTTCATGAATGAGGCGGCGGACGTCCGACACAATTTTTTTCGCAAGGTGAGGGGAAAGCATGCGTCCACTTCCTTTCTGAGTGAATATAAACGAAGAAACCGTCCTTTTGATGATGCGAAAGGACGGTTATCTACTTGTTACATTTGAAAGCGTGCGACCGCCTGACGAAGTTGCTCCGCTGTGCTTGCGAGCTCTTGCGACGAGGCGAGCAATTCCTGCATCGTTGCATTTTGTTCTTCTGTCGTTGCGGCGACTTGTTCAATATTATGGGCGGATTGAGATGAAATATCAATAATTTGGTCAGCGAATGCCGTCATCGTTTTCACTTTTTCTTCTACGGAACGAATCGTATCGTGCACCGCATCGCTTTCAGCTTGGACGCGCGCCATATGAGTCGAAATCGAGCGGAAAATGTTTCCGACTTGTTCGACGAGCGAATGTCCAGCTTGGAACGATTCGCTGCTTTCATTCATCACTTTCACCGCATGGGCTGTTTGCGTTTGCGACTGTTCGGCAAGCGCGCGAATATTACCTGCAGCATGGGCCGTTTGTTCCGCGAGTTTGCGCACTTCTTCCGCAACGACGCCGAATCCTTTTCCGTGTTCTCCGGCGCGCGCCGCTTCAATGGCGGCGTTTAACGCAAGCAAATTCGTTTGATCGGAAATGTTTGTAATAAAGCCGACGATTTGATGAATTTCTTTCGATTTATCGTTTAGCGATTCAATAACTGTCGCAAGCCGTTCAATTTGTTCGCGAATGACTTTCATTTGTGCAACCGTTTGCTCTACTAAAGATGTTCCTTCGTTGACGCGCGTCGCCGCTTCTGTCGTTACTTTCGTTGTATTGGTTACTTTTTCTATTACGCTCGTTAATGCATTGGATACATCGTGCACCGCGTCGTTTGTTTTTTGTGAGACGTCAACTTGTTGTTCAGCACCTGAAGCGACTTGCAACATCGCTTGTGTAATTTGCTCGTTCGCTTCCGTCGTCGTTTCTGCATTCAATCGCAACGTTTGCGACATATCGTTTACATACTTCGCTGCCGCTTGAATTTGGGCGATAGATTGCGCTAGTCCGTCCATTAATTCATTCATCGCATGAGCGATTTGTCCGACTTCATCGTTGTTCGTATCCGTTAAACGCTCAACGCGCAAATTGCCGCGCGCAAGCTCATGGCAAATGTGCACGACTCGTTTTAACCGACTGCTTATTTTACGGCTAACGACGGTAAGGGAAACGATCGATAAGGCGATGGCGACAACGACCGTTATAACCATCATCAACACGTTTTTCGCGATCGCATCGTTCATTTGCGCGACGAGGTCATGCCGTTCGCGAATAATGAGCTGCTTTAATACGTCGAGCTTTTCAATGCTCATATCGCGAATCGTCGCCGCTTTATTTTGAAAGCTTATAATTTGAAAAATGTCTATTATTTCCCCGCGGTCGCGGTAGGATAGGACGGTCGGTTGAATCGTTTTATGAAGCAGTTCGTTCAGCTGGTTTTCGATAGAAATCGTCGATCGGTAAATCGTTTTCGCTTCTTCCGTTTGCATATACGGCTCAAGCTGTTTCATTTTATCGTTAAATTGCTTCGTTAAATCTTCATAGTTCCATAATGTTTCAGGGCGAGGATTTGTCATGTAGTCGGTAATGACAATGTATTTTTGTTTAAATAAAGCGTTCAGATCGGTAATTAAAATAGCTTGGTCGCTTTTTTGCTCCACTTGTTTTACGACGTTCGTTAAGTTATGAACAAGCAAGGCGACAAAAATGAAAACGCTAACAAATAAAACGGTCGTAAAGCTAAAAACGATCCCGTACTTTCTTCCGATCGTCGTTTTGTTTTTCGGTTTTTTCTGAAAACTGAACTTTTTTCCGGCTGTTGTCGCGTTTTTCTGCTCATCCGTTTTCGGTTTTTTCTGAAAACGGCTCGTCCATCGACCTTTCATGAAGAAGCCTCCTTTACTTTTTGTATCATTATAGCACGACAGTTCGTGGGAAGGGGAGAACATTTTTGGACAAAATGCCACGAATTTTGTCACAAATTTTTTGTTGCAATCGGTTTCAAGTTCAGTTAAAATTCAAATCAACAAGGAATCCGAAACGTTTTGGAGGAAATGAAAGTGACGACAATTAAAGATATCGCAAAGGCGGCTGGCGTGTCTGTGACGACTGTTTCACGCGCATTAAACGGCTACTCTGATGTAAGCGAAAAGACGCGCAAAAAAATTATGGACATTGCCAAGCAGCTCAATTACAGTCCAAATACGCTTGCGCGAAGCCTTGTCATGAACAAATCGAAAACGATTGGGTTGCTCGTTTCAGGCATGACGCGATCCGCGCTCAAAGACAATTTCACGTTTGAAGTGATGACGGGCGTCAACGACTACATTGCGAAAACGGACTATGACGTCATTTTGTTTAATACAAATTCGACGAAGCAAAGGGAAAAAACGTACTCGCAATTGTGCCGCGAACGGCGCGTTGACGGCGTCATTTTGCAAGGAATTAAAACGGACGATCCGTATTTAACGGAAGTTGTCGAAAGCGACATTCCGTGCGTCTTAATCGACATTCCGATTCAGTCTGATCGCGTCGGGTATGTGACGACCGATAACGTATACGGGGCGAAAAAAGCGGTGCAACATTTGCTTGAGCTCGGTCATCGGCGCATTGCGATGATGAATGGACACGATTACGCTTTCGTCAGCAAACAACGTCTACAAGGGTTTTATGAGGCGATGGAAGAAGCGAACGTGCCGATTGAAAAAGAGTGGATTGTTAACGGCGACTTTTCCGAAGAGATGGCAGAAGCGAGAGCGTATGAATTGTTTGAGAAACATAACAACATTACCGCCATCTTTTGCGCAAGCGACTTAATGGCGCTCGGTGTCATGAAAGCGCTCAAACAGCTCGGTTTGCGCGTGCCTGAAGACGTATCGGTCATCGGATACGACGACATTTTATTAGCATCATACGTGTCTCCTGCGCTAACGACGATTGCGCAAAATAAATTTCAAATGGGATACGAAGCAGCTAGCATGCTCATTGATATGTTGGAAGGAAATGAAGCGAAAGTCGTGACGTTGCGAACGCAACTTGTCGTGCGCGAGTCAACAGCACCGGTGAAAAAAGGGTGACCTTTTTTCATACCTGAAATCCGAAACGTTTTGGAAAACGATATTCACACAAGGAAAGGAAGTTTACGATGCTGCAATACAACTTAGGAACAGGGGAGTATAAAAATTGGATCGTCTCCGAGGTCGCATTCAATCCGCATGCGCTCGGAAAATGCGAAGCGATTATGGCGCTTGGCAACGGATATATGGGGCTTCGTTCAGCGACGGAAGAATCGTACGTCGGGCAAGTGCGCAACTTGTTCGTTGCTGGAACGTTTAACAAGTTTGACGAATATGAAGTGACGGAACTGCCGAACGGACCAGATGTTGTTGAGTTAGACATTTGGTTAAACGGCGAAAAGTTTTCGCTCGAAAAAGGGAAAATCATTCATTACCGCCGCGATTTAAATATAAAAGATGCGGAACTTGTGCGCCACGTCGTATGGGAAAGCGCGCAAGGGGAGAAGTTTGAGCTGACGTTTCGTCGATTTGTATCGCTAAAAAACTTGCATTTGATCGGCATGAAAGTCGAGATCAAGCCGCTCAATGGCGATGCGCACATTCACATCACATCCGGCATTAACGGGCAAATGACAAATAGCGGTGCGCAACATTTTCATGAAGGTGAAAAGCGCATTTTCGATAAAACATATTTGCAGCTCATTCAAACGACAACGGAATCAAAAATTGATTTTGTCGTCAACGCTGTACATCGCTATATGATCGACGGAAAAGAAGTAGAAAAAGAGCCGCGCATGGCGATTGATCGCCGCAAAGTGTTCATTCAAGTGGCGTTTGATGTGAAACGAGGGGAGACGTTGACGTTTGAAAAGCTTGCTAACGTGTACACGAGCCGCGATCGAGCGTACGACCATGACGCATACAGTTTAGATGTCATGCGTGAAGATGCGCTAAACAACTTAAAAGAAGAAGCGAAGAAAGGGTATGATGCGCTCTTTTACGAAAACGTTTCGGAATGGAAAAAACGTTGGGAGCAAATGAACATTACGATCGAAAGCGAAAATGAATTTGACCAGCTCGCCATCCGCTTTGCGCATTATCATTTAATCATTATGACGCCGGCACACGATGCACGTTTTGGTGTCGCGGCGAAAGGATTGACAGGGGAAGGATATAAAGGTCATTCGTTTTGGGATACGGAAATTTTCATTTTGCCGTTTTTCACGTACACGTTTCCGCATATTGCCCGCAGATTGCTTGAATATCGTTACAACACGATTGAAGGCGCCCGCCGAAAAGCGAAGGAAAACGGGTACGAAGGAGCGATGTATCCGTGGGAGTCGGCGTTTACAGGCGATGAAGAGACGCCGGTATGGGGAGCGGTAGATATCGTTACAGGAAAAGCGACGAAAATTTGGTGCGGCTTTATTGAACAACATATTACGAGCGACATCGCATTTGCGGTATGGCAATATTACAAAATAACGGGCGATGAAGATTTTATGGAGCGCTACGGCTATGAAATGTTGTTTGATACGGCGACGTTTTGGGCGAGCCGGCTAGAGTGGAACGAAGAAAAGCAACAATATCATATTAACGACGTCATCGGCCCAGACGAATATAAAGAGCACGTCAACAACAACGCTTTTACGAACTATATGGCGCATTGGAATATCGAAACGGCCATTCGCTATTATGAAAGATTAAAAGAGACGAACCCGGCGCTGCTTGATGCGCTAGCGGAAAAAATAAACGTTCATGAAGCGTATAAAAAATGGAAAGATAAAGTCGATCTCATTTACTTGCCGCAGCCGCGCGAAGAAGATCTCGTCATTCCGCAAGACGATACGTATTTATCGAAACAAATCATCGACTTAACGAAATATAAAAAGCAAACGCGCGTCGGTACGATTTTTGAAGACTACAATCTTGAACAAGTGAACAACATTCAAGTATCTAAACAAGCGGACATTATGGTGTTGTTTTACTTGCTAGAAAATAAGTTTCCGAACGAAGTGAAGCGAGCGAACTGGAATTACTATGAGCCAAAAACGTTGCACGATTCTTCGCTCAGCTTATCGACGCATTGCATTTTAGCGAGCGATATGGACGATCGTGAATTGGCTTATGCATTGTTTGAACAAGCGGCGCGCATCGACTTAGGACCAAATATGAAATCATCGGATCACGGCATGCATACCGCGTCGATCGGCGGCATATGGCAGTCCGTCGTATGCGGATTCGGCGGCGTGCGCATGCTTGACGGAAAACTGCGCATTCATCCAAAACTACCGAAACAATGGAAAAAGTTATCGTTCCCGATATATTGGCGCGGCGATCGGTTAGAAGTAACGGTGACGCATGAGGAGCTTGTCGTGAAAAAAGTGACGAACGTTCACGATGTTGTGACGTTTGACGTGTTCGGGACACGATACGAAGTGAAAGACGAAGTAACGATTCCACTTGTATGAAAGGGTTTGACGAAATGAATAAAGAGTTGAAAGCAATCATTTTTGATTTAGACGGCGTCATTACCGATACGGCAGAGCATCATTTTATCGCGTGGAAGCAGCTCGCAGAAGAGTTAGGCATTGCGATTGACCGCACGTTTAACGAGCAATTAAAAGGGGTGAGCCGCATGGAGTCGCTCGAGCGCATTTTAGCGCTCGGCGGCCAAGCGGATCGCTACACGACCGAAGAAAAAGAAGCGCTTGCCTATAAAAAAAATGAACATTATAAACAGCTCATTGCGCGCATGACGCCAGACGATATACTTCCTGGAATTCTCGATTTGTTGCGTGAACTAAAGCGCAATCATATAAAAATCGGCTTAGCATCAGCAAGTAAAAACGCGTTTACCGTCATCGAACGATTACAAATTGGTGAGTATTTCGATACGATCGTCGATGCGGCGAACGTAAAACATAGCAAGCCGCACCCGGAAATTTTCTTGACGGCGGCCGAGCAGCTAAGTGTGCATCCGTCTATGTGCGTCGGAGTAGAAGATGCGCAAGCAGGGGTGGCGGCGATGAAAGCAGCACATATGTTTGCGATCGGCGTTGGCGATCGTGAAGCACTAAAAGAAGCAGATTATATCGTCGAAACGACAAAAGATTTAACATATGACGCCATCGTACGTGCATTTTATCGGGAATAAGGGAGCGCGTCTCCCTTCCATATATGAATCTAAATAAGAAAGGGGTCTTATGAATGAACAAAACATGGTTAACTGTCGGTATATCGACAATGCTTTTTGGAAGCGTTTTAGCGGGATGTGGCAACGACGAGAAAACAGCGAACAATGAAAACAAAGGAGAAACGAAAGAAGAACAAGTTGAAGTGACGCTCGCCGGCTGGGGCGGCAATCCGATGGAACAAAAATTGTTAAAGCAAACGTTAGATGAGTTTGAGAAAACATATCCGAATATTAAAGTAAAACATGAAGTGATTTCCGACCAATATATGGATGTCATTAAAACGCGGCTTATTGGTGGTGAAGGTCCAGACGTATTTTATTTAGATGCGTTTGAAGCGCCGGCGATGATTGAAACAGGCGTATTAGAGCCGCTCGATGACTATGTGACGGATGATTTTGATATCGATGACTTTGAAAAGCCGCTTCTTGATGCGTTCAAAGGCCCGGACGGCAAAATATACGGCTTCCCAAAAGACTATTCGACGTTAGCGCTTTTCTACAATAAAAAAATGTTTGCTGAAGCTGGATTAGACGTACCGAAAACGTGGGACGAGTTGCGCGAGGCGGCGAAAAAATTAACGAAAGGGACAGAAGTGTACGGCTTCGGAGCTGCGCCTGAATTAGCGCGTTTATACTACATTGCGGAATCAAAAGGCGGCAAAGTCGTGACAGACAACAAGGCGAGCTTTGCTGATCCGAAAGTCGTTGAAGCGTTGCAACCAATTGTTGATATGCGTTTAAAAGATAAATCAGCGGCGCAACCGAGCGAAGTTGGCGCCGGCTGGGGCGGTGAAATGTTCGGTCAACAAAAAGCAGCGATGGTCATTGAAGGAAACTGGGCGATCCCATTCCTACAAGAAACGTTTCCAAATACGGAGTTCGGCACAGCTGAAGTGCCAACAATTGACGGCAAAAAAGGAACGATGGCATACACAGTTGCTTACGTCATGAACAAAGATTCACAAAAGAAAGAAGCAGCTTGGAAACTCATTTCATTTTTAACAGGAAAAGAAGGAATGAAAATTTGGACGAGTAAAGGATTTGCATTGCCAACGCGTAAATCTGTTGCGGCTGAGTTAGGATACGACAAAGATGAATTGCGTGCGGCACTTGTTGCGGGAGCACCGTATGCGACTGTATGGCAAAACGGTACGAACTTACCGATTATTATGAACAACTTTAACAACCAATTTGTGAGCGCCTTTTTAGGTGAACAACCGCTTGACGAAGCGCTCAAAAAAGCGCAAGACATTGCGAATAAGGAAATTGAAGCGAAGTAACGGCTGAGGGGGGATTCCCCCTCGCTGTTCCCTTCTTTCAAGTGAAGTGTTGCACAATCTTCGCTTGAAAGAGGTGAATAGCACTTACGCAAGGGAGATGAAAATATGTTTAGTCGTAAGCGATGGAGAGAAGCAGGAACGGCATATACGCTATTAGCACCGACGTTATTTGTTCTTCTTTTATTTGTCATTGGTCCGATTTTATTTGCGATTTATTTATCGTTTCATAAAGTGCAGCTGTTAGGGACGACAAGTTTTCAATTTGTCGGGTTTGATAACTTTACACGTATATTAGAAGATACACGGGCAAAAATTGCGCTTTGGAATACGGTAAAATACGTGGCGATTGTCGTGCCGACGCAAACGATGTTAGCGCTCGCTTTAGCGGCGACGCTTAATGCCGGTTTAAAAGGGGAAAAGTTTTTCCGCATCGTTTATTTTTTACCGACGTTAACATCGTCCGCCGTTTTGACGCTTATTTTTATGTGGATGTACAACCAAAACGGTCTTGTTAACCACGTGCTCAAGTTTTTCGGTTTGCCAACATACAACTGGCTTGGCGATCCGTCTGTAGCGTTAAATGCGATTATGATAATGAACATTTGGTCGACGGCACCGTTTTTTATGGTCATTTATTTAGCTGCGCTGCAAGATATTCCGGATTCATTGTATGAAGCGGCTGAGCTAGATGGGGCAAACGCTTGGCATAAATTTTGGTACGTCACCGTCCCATATTTAAAGCCTGTCACATCGTTTGTCGTCATTATGGGCTTAATCGGTACGTTCCAACTATTTGACCAGTCATACATTTTCTCTGGCGGTTCAGGCGGTCCGAACAACGCGACGTTAACGGTAGTCCTTCTTATTTATCAATATGCGTTTAAATCGCTTGGCACGATGGGATACGCGGCTGCATTAGCGTTTGCGTTAGCGATCGTCATTTTACTTGCGACGTGGTTGCAGCGGAAGTTTTCAAAAGAAGAGTCGCTTTATTAGGGGGGAAGGACATGCGATTAGGTAAAGCATTATTATATACCATTCTCGTATTATATGCGATCGTGACGATGATTCCATTTTTATGGGCGCTTTCGTCATCGTTTAAAACGCTTGAGGAAATTGTGAGCGGTTCGATTAATTTTATCCCGGAAAATTTTACGCTCGATAATTATAAACAAATTTTCATTGAACAAGAGCTGTTTCCGCGTTGGTTTATGAATAGCGTCATTATCGCGGTGACGGTGACGATTTTGAATTTAATTTTTAACTCAATGGCAGGGTATGCGCTCGCTCGCCTTCATTTCCGAGGAAAACGTACCATTTTTATGATCGTGCTTGCTGTATTAATGATTCCAGCGCAAGTGACGATGATTCCGAACTATTTAATTTTAAAACAGCTCGGTTGGTTGAACTCGTATCAAGGCATGATTGTCCCGGCGATGATTAACGCGACGTTTATTTTTATGATGCGTCAATTTTTCATTAACTTCCCGAAAGAATTAGAAGAAGCGGCAGCGTTAGATGGGTTAAGCCGCATCGGTACGTTTTTCCGCATCGTGCTGCCGCTTGCTCGACCAGCGCTTGCCGCGCAAGCCATTTTCGTCTTTATGGGCTCGTGGAACGACTTTATGCGTCCGCTTATCATTTTATCCGATCCGCAACTGTTCACGTTGCCGTTAGGGTTAAATAGCTTTAAAGGACAATACATTAGCTATTGGAACTACATTATGGCGGCGTCAATGGTGTTTACGATGCCTGTATTAGTCATTTATGCGTTTTTCAATCGCTACTTTATTAAAGGTATTTCGTTTACAGGTGGAAAATAGCTTTAATCTGCCCCATATCCGACGTCTTTGTCTGGATGCATAAACGGAGCGTTTTCGCTTCGTTTTTTTTCTAATTGCGCACGGTTTTCAGGCGTGTTCCAGCCGATGTCGTTCGTCGGATGCACCCATTCGTCCCCAGCCATGATGCTCGGGTCTGTTTCATCGCTCCATTGATGAAGCGGTGAGTTTGGCGAATTGTATTTACTGTCGCCGATGACGACGCCATATTTGTTCACAAACGGCGGCTGCATGCGCATGCCCGTTCCTTTAAACGACGGAGCATGTATTTGATGCGGCTGCGTTTCGTCCAAAATTGGCGATTCGATATCTTTTTCCATCCATCATCACCTCGCTATTAATGTGGCTTAACAACGTATAAAATATGTCGTTTTGCATGACATTACTTGTGAGGGGGGATTCATATGCGTTTTCCAATTGCGCAGTTGCATGAGCGCGACATCGCCCAAGTGCAACAATGGGAACAAACGCTTCGGCAACAAACAGGTGAAGACATTATATTGATTGCATACAAAGGAGTGGAACGTGATGAAAAGAAAAGTGACACATGATGCGGCAAAAACAAATAACCAAACGCCGACGGAAAGCATGCCGAAAGATGAATTTGCTGCGCAATACGCCGGTGGCGAAGATATGAGCCGAGGGGCGAACCGAAACTCGAAAAAAGGACGGCAAGGAAAATGAAAAATAAACAAGCAGGGAAAACGATTCCAATTCCAAGCGATATATTAAAGGAAGAATTCGGGAGCGAACAAGGCGACATCAATGCGCATAAAGTGATCGAGCTGTTAGAAGAAGTGAAGAAGGAAGATGTCTCTCCCTAAATATGACTAAAAGCGCTAGCATGAGGAGCTAGCGCTTTTTTACATCATCTCTAAGCTATCGAATTCCGAACATTCGACAGCTATCTTCTCTAGCAAGGAACATCCCTAAATGATGTCCTTCCCGCACTTTAAATCTTCCTTATAGTTCAAATTGTAAAACCTCAATAAATGATTTGTCAATTCGTGTCCATCTCTAAACTATACGTCTCTGCTTTCATCGTCGATTGGTTAAAGTAAACGATCATCGCCATGTTGCACAGGCGCACTTGTTTCGTTTGTAAATAATGCGGCAAGTCGAAAGGAATCATTTCGACGACGGTATGTTTAAATAATTCTTTTTCGCTTAGGGAAAGAAGATGCGGTTGTTCGGACAGTTTTTCGTATACGCGCGCGCGCGCACTTTTGTCCGTTTTTTCGTCCCACCACGGTTTGCGCGGTTTTTGTTTTTGATTGCGCAAATAGTCGTATTTCATGAGCGCTTCGACGATCGGCAAGTCGTTCGTGTGTAACGTTTGTAAAAACGAATAGAGACGGCGGAATAAATCTTCAAGCTGATGTCCGATGCGCGCCCATCCTTGTTCGTCCCAATACGTGCCGAACGATTGGAAAAAGTCAAACGGTGTGTCAAATAAATGGGTGACGATATATTCAATCGTCTCGTCCATGCGATGATCGTTCCAATATTTTTCAAGCACATCTTCTACTTGTTTTAAGCGAATGACGTCGTCAAATGATAGCACGCGGTTGCGCAACATTTCATACGGTGCCCGATCCATAAAGACGTAGCCGTACTCGTCTGCTTGACGGCGCAGTCCTGTGCCGCGTAACATTTTTAAAAACCCGAGCTGCAATTCTTCAGGGCGAAGGGCAAACACGTCGTTAAACGTTTTGCGAAACGATGTGTAATCTTCTTCAGGAAGTCCGGCAATTAAATCGAGATGTTGCGCAATTTTTCCACCTTGTTTTACCATCGTAACCGTTCGGGTAAGCTTATCAAAATTTTGTTTCCGCATGACGAGTTTATTGACTTCATCGTTCGTCGATTGCACGCCAATTTCAAAGCGAAACAGTCCCGGCGGCGCTTCACGGTTTAAAAACTCGATCACTTCTGGACGCATAATATCCGCTGTAATTTCAAATTGAAAGACGACGCCCGGCACGTGTTCGTCAATTAAAAATTGAAACATATCCATCGCATAGCTGCGGCTAATGTTAAACGTGCGATCGACAAATTTAATGACTTTCGCGCCATGTTTCATTAAGTAGCGTAAATCTTCTTTTATTTTTTCACGGTCAAAATAGCGCACACCAACTTCAATGGACGACAAACAAAATTGACAGCTAAACGGACAGCCGCGGCTCGTTTCCACGTATGTGACGCGCTTGGACAAATGCGGAATATCTTCTGGAAAGCGAAACGGCGACGGCATATTCGCTAAATTGATTTTATTTCGTTGCGGATTGATGACCGGTTTGCCGTCTTTGTGAAAGGCAAGTCCAGCGATCGTTGCGACATCTTCACCGCGATGAAGCGCCGTTAGAAGCTGTTTAAACGTTTCTTCTCCTTCGCCGATGACGATATAATCAAACTGTGGTACGCGTTCAAGCCAATAAGCAACGTCGTATGACACTTCCGGTCCACCGACGACGATCGTAACGTTCGGATGCACTTTTTTTAATAGCTGAACGACTTCAATCGTCTGTTCAATGTTCCAAATGTAACAGCTAAATCCAACGACATCCGGCTTGCGTCGGTATAAATCGGTGACGATATTTAACACAGGGTCTTTAATCGTATATTCGACGAGCTGCACATGAAACTCCGGTGCGGCGTACGCTTTCAAATACCGAATCGCTAAGTTTGTATGAATATATTTCGCATTTAACGTTGTACAGATAATGTTCACTGCAAACGACTCCTTCATATGTAGGTTGCAACAAGCTATTATATCATATCGGAAGGGAAGGAAAAAAGGGTGCCCTACAAGAAGGACACCCTCTTTTATGTTACGCAGAAATTTGTTTTTCTGCTTTTTTCGTTTTGCCGCGGTTTGACATCATAAAGAAGATGAAAGCGATGACGACGACGGCGTATAAAATGAACCATATGTTGAAGCCGCCGACGATGAAGCCCATGCCAAGCATACCTGCGGCTAAAATGTAATACGTCATCGGAATGAGCGCTTTACGAATTAAACTTCCTTCTTGACCGACGAGGCCGACTGTTGCAGAAGCAGCGACGACGTTATGGACGCAAATCATATTTCCTGCTGCTCCGCCAACAGCTTGCAGCGCGACGACAACCGCAGCGCCTGAAGCTGACAAGCCGATGCTTTCTGCCGTACCGAACTGGAAGAGGGAGAACATCATATTGCTAAATGTGTTACTTCCAGCGATAAACGCGCCGAGCGCACCGATGAGCGGCGCAACGACCGGCCATGCTGAACCAGCGATGTGCGATACCCCTTCAGCTAAAACGAGCGGCATGCTTGCAAGCTCTTCTGTTTTTGAGTTAATGAAAATGTTGATCATTGGCACGGCGAAAATGAGCGCCGAACCTGCGCTTAATGCCGTTTTAAATGAATCGCTAAACGCTTTTTTGTAGCTTTTTGCATCCATGCGATGTAACACGTATGTGATGAGCGAAACGACTAAGAAAATTGTACCCGGCAAGTAAAGTGGCGTCGATTTAATCGCGATGCCGGAGTTAAATACGTTGTCGATTAAAATGGTGACGCTTTCTCCTGTTAAAAATGTTTTTACTTCCGTTACTGTGCGCGTAATGACGAGCAAAATCGCAACTAATACGTACGGGAACCATGCGTTTAAAAGCGAAATGCGCTTTTTCTCTTGCCCGATGGTCGTTTGTTCGTTGTTTAAACGGCCGATCCATTCTTGTTCCCACTCGCTGCGATGTTCAAAAT
Source organism: Anoxybacillus sp. ST4 (assembly GCF_019448545.1). Lineage (NCBI taxonomy): Bacteria > Bacillati > Bacillota > Bacilli > Caryophanales > Anoxybacillaceae > Anoxybacillus > Anoxybacillus sp. ST4. The sequence goes on from NZ_JAHZOE010000010.1 coordinate 38,510, forward strand.
CAAACGTATCTTTCGGCATAAATAACCCTGCTTTGGCGGCTGGTACGACGATCATAAGGCCGATTAACGCCCCGATTAACGATGGAAACTCTGGTCCGAGCACGTTCGCGATGATCGCGTACGGGACTGTGAAAGCCAATCCGGCAAGCAACGCAAATTTCCATACGCGCAATCCTTCACGGAACGAACGGTTTTTACCGAAAAAGCGCGTCATCATGCCGACCATAATAAGCGGAATAAACGTTCCGACTAACGCATGAATGATGCCGACGTTTGCGGCAATTTGCAATAAGTAATCTGTGAACTCCATATCGCCAATTGCTTTCATCACCGCTTCTTGGTTTGCAAGCCCTGTGTTGACTCCAACGAGAATCGGTGTTCCGATTGCGCCGAAAGAAACAGGTGTACTTTGAATAATAAGCGCAACTAATACGGCAGCCATGGCAGGAAAACCGATGGCGACAAGAAGCGGAGCGGCGATGGCAGCTGGCGTACCGAATCCTGCTGCCCCTTCAATAAACGAACCGAACAACCAAGCGATAATGATTGCTTGAATGCGACGGTCAGGTGAAATGTGAATAAACCCTTGGCGAATCGTTTCAATCGCGCCGCTTTCTTTTACCGTATTTAAAAGCAATACCGCGCCAAAGACGATAAACATAATTTCAATCGCTGTTTTTATACCGTTGACGCTTGCGGCGGCAACAACGTTCATTTTTGTTCCCCAAACAAATAGCGCAATAGCTGCGGTAACGACGAGCGCGACAGGCATTGCGCGGCTCGCTGGCCATTTGAGCACAACGAGAAATAAGAAAACTGTTAAAATTGGCAATAGTGCGATAAATGACAACATACCGATGCTCATATAAATCCCCCTTTGCTTATGTGAATGATTCAACAATATGTGACGACGTAATCCCTTACCCCCTCGTCATAAGGTCATACAATCATCTGATGAGTATATCATAATGTAAGCGCAATCATTTTTCAATACAAAAATTTAAAAATTTTTCACACTTCTTTTGTACAAAAATATGATATGATATTCTATTTGTGTGGGGGAGTAAACAAGAGATGATGGGGTGGACAGTGTGTACAAACAAATTAAACCAAAAAAAATATATGAAGAAGTAGCCGAAGCCATTTTACATATGATTCAAACGGGACAGTTAAAGCCCGGAGATAAACTCGACTCCGTTCAGCAGCTTGCCGAAAACTTTCAAGTTGGTCGCGCGGCGATTCGCGAGGCGTTAACGGCGCTGCGGGCAATGGGGCTCATTGAAATGAAGCAAGGGGAAGGGACGTATGTGCGCGAATTTGATCCGGCGATGCTGTCGTTTCCGATTTCTGCTGCTGTGCTGATGAATAAAGAAGACGTTGCTCATTTATTAGAAGTGCGTAAATTGCTTGAAGTCGGCGCAGCTGGAGTGGCGGCGCGAAAACGGACGGAAGAAGATTTGCGCGCGATGCAAAGCGCCCTTACGCAAATGCGCGAAGCGATTGGCGACGAAGAGCTTGGGGAAAAGGCCGACTTTTTATTTCATATGGCGATTGCGGCGGCGACGAAAAATCCGCTATTGGTCAGCTTAATGAACAACGTGTCAGGCATGATGATGGAAACGATGCGTGAAACGCGCCGCATTTGGCTGTTTGCGAAACAAGCGACGACCGAACAGCTGCTTGAGGACCATATCGCTATTTTTGAGGCGATCCGCGAACAAGACGCCGAACTTGCCCAAGAGCGAATGAAAGACCATTTAGGACATGTGGAAAAAGTGCTTTCTGGCTACATACGTTCATAACGGAGGGGCTTCCTCCGAATGTACTCATCAGATGACCGGTTGACTAATTTGGCAATTAGATGTAGAGTGAAAAAAAGAAAACGTTTTCTTGGAGAGGGGATCGGGAATGAACGTCACATTATTTGTTACATGTTTAGTCGATTTGTTTCACGTCAATGTCGGAAAAGCGACAGTCGAGCTATTAGAGCGGCTTGGCTGTACGATTCATTTTCCCGAAGCGCAAACGTGCTGTGGACAGCCGGCGTACAATAGCGGCTATGTAAAAGAAGCGAAAGAAGCGATGAAACATATGATTCGCACGTTTGAACATGCCGAATATATCGTCACGCCATCTGGTTCGTGTGCGACGATGTTTAAAGAATATCCGCACATTTTTAAAGGCGACGGTGAATGGGAAGAGCGGGCGAAACGCGTTGCCGATAAAACGTATGAACTGACGCAATTTATCGTCGATGTGCTACAAGTGGAAGATGTCGGGGCACGGTTAGAAGGGAAGGCGACGTATCACACATCATGTCATATGACGCGCCTGCTCGGTGTGAAAGACGCACCGCTTACATTATTGCAACACGTGAAAGGGCTAGAAGTTGTCCCGTTGCCAAACGCCCATAATTGCTGTGGATTTGGCGGCACGTTTTCCGTCAAAATGGGACCGATTTCGGAACAAATGGTCGATGAAAAAATTCAATGCATCGAACAAGTCGAAGCGGACTACTTAATCGGAGCGGATTGCGGCTGTTTAATGAACATCGGCGGGCGCATCGAGCGAAAAGGCAAGCCGATTCGCGTCATGCACATTGCCGAAGTGCTTAACTGTCGATAGGGGGGACTTATATGGCATTGAAAATTAACATGGGAGAGTTTCACGAACGCGTCGAGAAAGGGATTCATAATACGTTTATGCGCGGAGCGGTTGCTGGAGCGCAAGAGCGGCTGCGCACGCGGCGGTTGGAAGCAGCTGCTGAACTTGGCAATTGGGAAGAATGGCGGGCGCTCGGAGAAGAAATTCGCCAACATACGCTCGAAAACTTAGATTACTATTTAATGCAGCTGAGCGAAAATGTAAAAAAGCGCGGCGGCCATGTGTTTTTTGCGCAAACGGCAGAAGAAGCGAACGACTACATTTGCCGCGTCGTCGCAAGCAAACAAGCGAAAAAAATTGTGAAATCGAAGTCGATGGTGACGGAAGAAATTCATATGAACGCTGCGCTTGAAAAGCTCGGCTGTGAGGTGATTGAAACGGATCTTGGCGAATACATTTTGCAAGTCGACGACCACGATCCACCATCGCACATCGTCGCGCCGGCGCTTCATAAAAATAAAGAACAAATTCGCGACGTATTTAAGGAAAAGTTAGCGTACACAAAGACAGAAAAGCCGGAAGAGCTCGCCCTTCATGCGCGCCATATGCTTCGCCATGAATATATGACAGCTGATGTGGGCATTACCGGATGCAATTTTGCGATTGCCGAGTCCGGTTCGATTACGCTCGTGACGAACGAAGGAAACGCTGACTTAGTGACTGCTTTACCAAAAACGCAAATTACGGTCATGGGAATGGAGCGCATCGTCCCGACGTTCGAAGAAATGGAAGTGCTCGTTAGCTTGCTGACAAGAAGCGCGGTCGGGCAAAAACTGACGAGCTACATTACGGTATTAACAGGTCCGCGCGATGAAGGAGAAGTGGACGGACCAGAAGAATTTCACCTCGTCATTGTCGATAATGGGCGTTCCGATATTTTAGGAACGGAATTTCAGCCGGTGCTACAATGCATTCGCTGCGCCGCTTGCGTCAACGTCTGTCCGGTATATCGCCATATCGGCGGACATTCGTACGGTTCGATTTATTCCGGACCGATCGGGGCGGTGTTGTCGCCATTGCTCGGTGGATATGACGACTATAAAGAGCTGCCTTATGCATCGACGTTATGTGCGGCATGTACCGAGGCATGTCCGGTGAAAATTCCGCTTCATGAACTGTTGCTCAAGCATCGCCAAACGATCGTCGAGCGCGAAGGAAAAGCGCCGATTTCCGAAAAGCTAGCGATGAAAGCGTTCGGATTAGGTGCAGCATCGTCGCTTTTATATAAAATCGGTTCAAAAGTGGCGCCGAGCGCGATGAATCCGTTTACCGTCAACGACCGCATTTCGAAAGGACCAGGACCGTTAAAAGCGTGGACGGACATTCGCGAGTTTCCAGCGCCAGAAAAAGAGCGATTCCGCGATTGGTTGAAGCAAAGGGGGAATGAGTGATGGAAGCTTTTTTGCAACGCATTGCGTCGCGGCTCGGACGCGATGTGCGCACGTCTGTAGAGCGCCCGAAATGGAAACATGCCCCGCAACATACCGTATTTCAAGGGTATAGCCAAGACGAGTTGCTTGATGAATTAAAAAAGCAATGTACGCGCATTCATACGACGCTTGTCGAAACGACAGCGGATCGTCTCGTTGACGCGATAGACGACGTTATAGCGGCACATGGCGGCGGCCCGATTGTCGTCGCCAACGATGAGCGTTACGAGCAGTTTGGATTAAGCTCGCTTTTCACGCGCGAAGATGTACACGTATGGGATCATACGCTCGGACGGGCGAATATCGAAGCGGCTGAGCGAGCCAATATTGGCATGACATTTAGCGATATCACATTGGCTGAATCAGGAACGGTTGTGCTATTAAACAATCGCGATCAAGGGCGAACGATTAGCTTTTTACCGAAAACGTACGTGGCGATTATTCCGAAAAGCACGATCGTTCCGCGCATGACGCAAGCGGCGCGCCTCATTCGCGAGAAGCGCGTGCCATCATGCATCAACTTCATTACAGGTCCGAGCAACTCCGCAGATATTGAAATGAACTTAGTCGTCGGCGTGCACGGACCGGTGAAAGCGACATATATCGTCATCACCGACCGATGAGCAGCGAACAAGCTGCTCTTTTTTATTCCGATCAGATTAGTAAAATTTTCAGAAAGTTAAGAAGGAATAACAAAAAATGTAGCGAATATAATCAAAACAATATAGTAGAGAGGGAGTTAGTTGAGGAGGGAAAGCGTTTGAGTGCGAAAGGAAATATGATTGAACAATCTCAATCCATCAAGCTGATTAAACAAGAAAAAGAAGCGATGGAAGAGAAAATACGTCAATATCGTTTTATTTTTGAACAAGCGACAGATGCGATTGTGTTAGTGAATAAAGACGGGGCGTTCATTGACATGAATGAAGCGGCGTGCCGCCTGTTTCGTGCGTCAAAAGAAAAACTGCGACAAAAACATTTTCAAGACTATTTGCATCTTGTGCCTGAACATATTTTCCAATTTCAAAAACAAATGCTCCACAAGTTCGGGTCATATGACGACGAGCTAGTCATCCGTTTAGCTGATGGCGAAACGAAGCATGTGCAATTGTTTATGCGCCGCCACCCATCATTTGATTTATACATCATCCGCGACATTTCCTCAAAAAAAGTGCTTGAGCGTGAACGTTCGATTAACGAAACGTTATTTAAAGATTTGTTTAACCGCGCAGGCGACGGCATCGTCATTTTTGATGTACAAGGGCGATTCATTGATGCGAATCCTTCCTTTTGCGCGAGCGTCAACGTAAACAAAGAGGAGCTGTGCAAGCTTTCCATTCAAACATTTATCCCGATCGAATATCATCATTTGTTCGAACAACTGTTGCTGACGTTAAAGCGCACAGGGACAGTATCGAGCGAACTGCCGTTTATTTTAGCGGACGGCATGCAAAAGCTGTTTGAAATTACCCTTACGGCGAACGTACATAGCGGCTTTTTTATGGCGATTATGCGCAACGTCACCGAAAAGCGAAATATGGAAATGAACTTACAGCGAAGTGAAGAGCGATTTCGTGCCATTTTTGAACAAGCTCATGAAGCGATTATTATTTGCGATGACTTCGGCAACATTTTGCGCGCCAACCCTGCAGCAAGCCGAACGTTTGAATTGCCGCTTCATGATCTCGTCCATGCGAATGTATTGCAATTTATCGATGCAAAAAGCAAAAAAGCGCGCCGCGTGCTACGCCAATTTTTCCGCGACGGACAAATTCGCGACGAATTAACATTTCATATGCCAAATGGAGAGCGAAAACAGCTTGAATTTACATCGAAAAAAGGGGCAATTAACGGCTACCATTTAACGATTTTTCGCAACGTTAGCGAACGTAAAAAAATGGAGAAAGAGTTGCGCGAACAAGAACAAAAGTTTCGCAGCATATTTAATCATGCGATGGACGGGATGATGTTAATTGACGATGAGCAGCGCATTTTTGATGCGAATCCGGTAGCGTGCCGCATTTTCGCTTTAAAAAAAGAACAGTTGATCGGAAAACGTGTGCACGCTTTTATCGGAACGAATCATTTAAAACATTTTCAAACGTGGCTGAGCGAAGCAGGGGAAGAAGAAGAAGAATTCGTCATGGTGGACGGAGAAGGGAATCGAAAAATTGTTGAACTGTCGTTTAAACGAAACGTCATTGAACATGTTGGACTTATGATGGTGCGCGACATTACGGAGAAAAAAGAAATGGAAGAACGTCTGCGCAAGTCGGATACGTTAAACGTCGTCGGGCAGCTTGCGGCAGGAATCGCCCATGAAATTCGCAACCCGATGACAGCGTTAAAAGGGTTTATTCAACTGTTACAAGGAAGCATGAGTCATGAGAGCGAAACGTATCATATGTACTTCGATGTCATTACGTCGGAATTGAAACGAATTGAATCGATTATTACCGAGTTTCTCGTGCTCGCTAAGCCGCAAGCCACTCATTATGAAAAAAACGATGTCGCGAAAGTGATGCAAGAGACGGTTGACTTATTAAGCGTGCAAGCGACGATGCATAACATTCAAATTGAAGCGGTGTACGAACACGTTCCGCTCATTTATTGCGACCCGAAACAATTAAAACAAGTGTTTATTAACATATTAAAAAATGCGATCGAAGTGATGCCAAAAGGCGGGACGATTGCCGTGTCCGTTCAGCGTGTTGACGAAGGGGTGCGCATTGCTGTTCGCGATCAAGGTTGCGGCATTCCGAAAGAAAAAATAAAAAAACTAGGCGAGCCGTTTTATACGACGAAAGAGCGAGGCACAGGGCTCGGATTAATGGTAAGCTATAAAATTATTGAAGAACATCGCGGACGTATCGATATTGAAAGCGAAGTAGGTGTCGGCACGACGTTTTATATTACTCTACCAGCGACGAACGATATGTAGTACAATAGACTTATATGTCAAGACAGCTAAAGAGGTGGATATGATGTTATTTAAACGTCTTCGTCCGGCAGTAAGCGAACTGCTTGAAAAAGGAACGGACTATTCGTTTCACGGACGGTTTGTCGATACGTTATCGTATAACCATTTTACAACGGAAGATTTCGCAAAGTTAAAACAAATTGATGAACTAATTGCCCCGCACAAGCAAGAAATGGTTCGCCTTTTTTATGAAGGGTTGCAACATGTGCAGCCGGAAGCGGCGAAAACGGTGACAGAAGCGCGCATTGAGGCGTATGTAAACGCGTTTTTTACAATGGAGCGCAATCGGGCGTACGTCGATGAATCGCTTCGCTTTTTCCATTTGTTGCGAAAAGAAAAAGTGAACGTCGGCAAGCTGATCGTCGCCTTTAACCAGTTCAATTTCTTCGTTTTAACGACGCTTTTAGCGAAAGTGGCGCTAGCGCCAAAACGTTGTTTAGCGCTAATGGAAGCGTTACAACGGGCGATGAATATTGAGCAACAGCTGCTCGTGGAAGTATATACGGAAACGATGATGGAGCAAATCGCAAGCGGCACAGCTGAACTGATGGAACAAAACGCAGAAATTATGTTTATTAAAGATTTGCTTCAAGCGCTCGATCAACAAAATAGCGACGTGCAAATGGTGACGGCGGCGACGGAAGAAATGACGACAGCCGTATCGGAAGTCGCACATGCGGCGACCGTCATCGCAGAAAAAACGACAACGTCGGTGGAACGAGCGGAAAAAGGACAACATATGATGAACGAAGCGTTTGAAGAAATTATGGAAACGTCTGAGCAATTTACCCGTATGGTTGATCGCTTTGAACATTTACAACAACATTTAAGCGCGATTGAAAAAGTGATGCAGCTCGTGAACGGCATTGCGGATCAAACGAACTTGCTAGCGTTAAACGCTTCGATTGAAGCGGCACGTGCTGGGGAATACGGAAAAGGGTTTTCCGTTGTGGCAGAAGAAATTCGCAAGCTTGCTGATCATACGGTACAATCGCTCGGAGAAGTGCAACGAAACGTCGGAGAGTTGCGGACGATTTCATCAGAAGTGTCATCGGCCATTTATTCGACGTCAGCGACGATTCGCCAAGCGGTCAACCAAGCGCAAGAAGCGATGCCGCTCTTGCAAGACATCGTCCATGCGATGGGAGACATTCAAGATAGCACAAATACGAACGCAGCTGTTGCGGAAGAACAAGCGGCAGCGGTAGATGAAATTTCTAGCCGAATGTCGTCGATCGCTTCATTAACGGAATACGTGCGCGAACTCGGCGAAAAAACAGGAAAGACGGTGCATGCGCTAAGCAAAGCGATTGACCGTTTCCGTTTAAGTATGGTGAATGAAAATAGCGTGAAACTATCTGCTAAAGCGCTTCTTCATTTAGCAAAGACGGATCATTTATTATGGAAATGGCGCATTTATAATATGATTGTTGGGTATGAGACGATTCGCCCAGAAGATGTCGCTTCCCACTATCAATGCCGACTAGGGAAATGGTATTTTGATGAACAGACGAAAAAGCAGCTAGCTGGCACGCCAGCGTACGAACGGCTGAACGCGCCGCACGAACGAGTACACGTCGCGGCAAAAAAAGCGGCGGAAGCGTATGCAAAAGGCGATAGAAAAGGAGCCGAAGCGCAACTTATTGAACTTGAACAAGCATCTGCCGAAGTCATTCGTCTCATTGACGAACTGATGGAAAAAGTCGAAAAAGAACGAACGTTTGAAACCCACCTCGCGTAAGGTGGGTTATTTTTTCGCTATATGGGACAACGCAAGTGCAAAAATTAAAATGGCGCCTTTGACAATATCTTGAGCGTAATATGGCACGTTCATCATCGTTAACCCGTTTAATAATACGCCGATGAACATCGCGCCAAGCAGCGTGCCGATGACGTTCGGCTTGCCAGCGCCGAATACAGAAAAGCCGATGAACGCCGCTGCGACCGCATCCATTAATAACGGCGCACCTGCCGACACTTGTCCGGTGCCGATGCGCGAAGCGAGCACAATGCCGCCTAAAGCTGCAAACGCTCCGCTAATCATATAAGCATACGCGCGATAGCGATTGACCGGAATGCCGGTTAGTCTTGCGGCTTCGCGGTTTTCTCCCGTCATATAAAACATTCGCCCTGCTTTCGTGTACGTTAAAAAAAGATGGGCGCAAACGACGATGATGAGCATAAGCAAGACGGAAAAAGGGATGCCAAACAGCTCTCCTTGCCCGATAAATAAAAAAGAAGGGATAAACTTGCCCGGCGCTACACCACCTTCTGGAAGCGGCATGTCATTATAAATTGAAAATCCTTTCGTATATGTGAGCTGAACGCCGTTGACGATATACATGACCGCTAACGTCGCCAACAAATCAGGCAGCCGCAGTTGAATCGTTAAAAACGCATTGCACAACCCGACGAGCACTCCGAGAAGAAGCGGAATGATGAGCGCGACAAATAGTTCTTGCCGATGTAAAACGAGCGCGGATGCGCTAGCGATCGTCGCTAAGCTAGCGGTTGAGCCGACCGATAAATCGAACCCATCGACGATGAGCGAAAATGTGATTCCGATTGCGACGAGCGTGACGATAGAAATGGATCGTAAAATGTCGCTAAAATTTGCATACGTGAAAAAAGAGTCGAGCGTAGCGCTAAAAAAAGCGATGACGACAACAATCGCAACGATCGTTCCGTATTTATATAAAAATTTCACCTTTATTCACCTCCGCTCATGTCATGAACGAGCTGTTCGTATGTCGTTTCATATGCTTTCACTCGCTTAATGAAGCGACCGTCCACCATGACGTAAATGGTATCGGCGATATGAAGAAGCTCTTGGCATTCGCTCGTGAAATAAATAATCCCCTTTCCTTCGTCCGCAAGCGAGCGAATAATCGCAAACACTTCTTCTTTTGCATGCACGTCAATGCCTTTTGTCGGCTCATCAAAAATAAAGACGTCGCTATTCGTTTGCAGCCATTTGCCGATGACGACTTTTTGTTGATTGCCGCCGCTTAAGTTTTTCGCAAGCGCAGTCGGCGAAGACGGGCGAATATGTAACGAAGAAATGAGCGATGTAGCGAGCGCCCGCTCGTCTCGTTTTCGAATCCATTGCCACGTTGACACGCTAGACAATAGCCGCACCGTCAAATTTTTTTCGACCGTTTCGTTCATAAATAGCCCTTGTTTGCGCCGTTCTTCTGGAATGAAACAAACGCCAGCTTCAATGGCGTCTTTTGGCGACGACCATGCTTGTTTTTTGCCGCGGACGATGCGTTCACCTGTCGTTTCGACCGCAGCGATCATGCTTTCTGCCAATTCCGTTTTTCCCGCTCCAACGATGCCGGCAATGCCGACAATTTCCCCGCGGCGTACAGTAAGGTCGACCGTCGTTTTCGTTTTCGGAATGTATAGTTGCTTCACTTGAAAAAGCGGCTCTCCGCTTATTTCACGACGATGTTTTTGGCGCACGTCCGCTCGTCGTCCGACCATATGGCGCACGATATCTTCTGTCGCTAGCGACACATCGCCTTCGTAAACGACTGTCCCATCGCGCAAAATCGTCATGCGGTCGCAAATGCGTTTTATTTCGTGCAGCTTGTGCGAAATGTAAATAAACGCCACGCCTTGCGCTTTTAACTGTTCAATCATCGCAAACAACCGGTTCGTTTCTTCATCGCTAAGCGAGGCGGTCGGCTCGTCCAAAATGATGTAGCGCGCGGAAGAGGAAAGGACGCGCGCCAGTAAAATGAGCTGTTTTTCATGAAGCGTGCACGTTTGTACGGGCGCATCGAGCGACAAATGTTCCAAGCCGACGCGCGCAAGAAGCTGTGTGACAAATGAACGTTGCTTCGTTTTTGAAAACAACGGTTGTTTTTGCGCGACGATATGTTCGGCGAGCACGTTTTCGTATACGGACAAAGCAGGGAACAACGCGGCATCGACTTCTTGTACGACATGTCCGATGCCCGCTCGTTTCGCATCTTTTGGTGAAAAAAAGGTGTGCGTCTTTCCGTCGATGGCAATCGTTCCGCGCGTCGGCTGCAACACGCCGGCTAAAATGTTCATTAACGTGCTTTTTCCTGCGCCGTTCATTCCTAAAAGGGCGTGAACTTCGCCCGGTTGGACATGGAAGTTCACGCCGTTTAATACGGTGACGTCACCAAATGAATGGACGATCTCATTCATGCGTAAGCCGCTCATTGCTTATTCACCTTTGCCTCTAACGTTTTCATCCATGGTGAAACCGCAACGTTCGATTGTCCCCAGCTTTGGATGTAGTTGTGCAAATCGTTCATCGTAATCGCTGTGTTTGGCAAATCGGAACGTTTCACTAAATGCGGCTCAAGCGAGTAAATGTTTGGTGTCGGCTCGCCAGCAATTTTTTGATAAGCAAAGCGCACTTGTACGCGCCCAACTTCCGCTGGATCGGTAGCGGTCGTTGCGACCCAAGGGCTGTTTGGCTGTTGAATCATTTGTAAATCTTCATCGCTTAAGTCGATGCCGTACACTTTAATTTCTGTTCGGCCTGCTTGTTGAATGGCGCGCGTCGCTCCTTTGGCGAACTCATCCCACGTCGCAAACACCGCATCGATGTCGCCTTTGTTCGGATATTTTTTCAAAATAGCTTCCATTTGCGTTTGCGTATCTAGCGCTGTATTGGCGCTTGCGGTGCCGAATTTCGCCACTTCTTTTATGTTCGGATATCGTTTTTGAAACGCTTCATAAATGACGTGGCGCCGCTCCATCGGCGTAAAACCGCCGACCCAAATGGTGACAATTTCCCCTTCGCCGTTTAAATCTTCCGCTAACGTTTTTAACGTTTTCCACGCTAAGCTGTAATCGTCTTGGTCAATAACCGTGACGCCCGGAATGTTTAAGTCGTTGTCGAATGCGACGACGTGAATGCCTTTAGCGAGCGCTTTTTCAACAGGCGCTTTGAGCGCGTCGGCGCGTCCGTGGTCTAGTAAAATGGCATCGACGTTTTGGTTGATTGCTGTTTCAACGTATGAGGCCATCTTCGTTAAATCGTTGTCGGCGTTATAAATTTGCACGTCGCCGCCAAATTTCGCGACTTGTTCTTTTACGCCGGCGATATATTGCGATGAAAACGTGCCGATCGACATTTGCATAATGGCAGCAATTTTAATCGGCTTTTGTAACGCTTCTGGAATGTCGGCTTGTTCTGTTTCTCCTTTTGCTTCTTCTTTCGCTTCTTGTTTCGGCTGTTCGGCCGGTTTAGATACGGCGTCTTGTTCATTCGTGCACCCTGTTAAAAGGGCAAATATAAGCACGATGAGTATTGATAGTTTTTTCATGCGAAAACCTCCTCAAATAATGTCGGTAGCTTCGTTTTGTAGTCGCCAGACACGATGCCTTTTTCGGTAATGATGCCGGTAATGAGTTCATGCGGCGTAACGTCAAATGCAGGATTGTACACGTTCACATCCGGCGCGATGTTTACGCCAGCGATATGCGTCACTTCTTCTTTCGCCCGTTCTTCAATCGGAATGTCGTCCCCTGTTTCCGTCTGTAAGTCGATCGTCGATAGCGGAGCGGCGACGTAAAACGGAATGTGGAACGCGTTCGCTAAAATCGCTAAGCCGAGCGTGCCGATTTTGTTCGCTGTATCGCCGTTGGCGGCAATGCGGTCTGCCCCGACGATGACGGCAGAAATGCGCTTTGCTTTCATCGTTTGCGCCGCCATATTGTCTGTAATGAGCGTCACATCGACGCCAGCTTGCGAAAGTTCCCAAGCGGTAAGCCGCGCACCTTGCAGCACAGGGCGCGTTTCGCAAGCGTACGCATGAAGCGTCATTCCTTTTTCTTTCGCTAAATGAAACGGTGCGAGCGCCGTGCCGTATCGGGCGGTAGCAATCGCCCCCGCATTGCAAATCGTCATGATGCGATCGCCGTCTTGGAACAAAGAAAGGGCATGTTCGCCGATGCGTCGGCATACGTCTTCATCTTCAACTTGAATGCAAATCGCTTCATGAATGAGCGTCGTTTTCGCTTCATTGACCGAGGTGGCGTTGGCGACGCTTTTCATGAGCCGGTCAAGCGCCCAAAATAAATTGACGGCGGTCGGGCGCGAGCTCGCTAAATAGTCGCGGTCGCGCTTTAAGTTGGCGTGAAACTGTGCTAAGTCGTTCGTTTCATACGATTTCGCCGCGAGCGCTAACCCGAAGGCGGCCGTCATGCCGATCGCCGGCGCTCCGCGTACGTTGAGCGCGACGATCGCGTCCCATACGTCTTTTATGTTTTTTAATTCTAAATATTCAGTCTTATGAGGCAATGCTTGTTGGTTTAAAATCGTAATATGTGTATCGTGCCATTGTACAGATTTCATCGTCTTCCTCCTAGCTGTTGACATGTACCGTTTGTTGTACGAGACGTTTGATAGCATGAATCGGCAAATGTTCACGTTGCACGATGAGCTCGCGTCCGAGGCGAAGAGCGTGCCGTTTTGCTTCTAGCCGCCGTTCAAGCGGCAATTCGTCCAAATCAGCTACGTGCGCTAAGCCGATCGTGCGGCGAATGACTTCGCAACCAGCAAATCCGATCGCTTCGACGAGCGCATCGTTCATGATGTCGTCGAGCACGAAAGAAACGCGCGCATACGGTTCGTTGCTTTCTTGCCAACATGTTGTAAATGTGCGAACAAACACGTCCCACGTTTTTTCAATATGTGTAAAGAGCGGCTCGCGTTCGCTTTCATGGCGAGAGAGGGCGTTTAATAGTAAATTGGCAAAAAATTGCCCTAAATCAAAGCCGATCGGACCGTAAAATGCAAATTCTGGATCAATTACTTTCGTGTCATCGTCGCTTGCGAATATGCTTCCGGTATGTAAGTCGCCATGAAGCAACACGTCTGCTTTTGTTAAAAAGAGCCGTTTTAATTTCGCTGCTTCGCGCTTGAGTTCATCATCTTGCCAAAGCTGCTCGACATCAGCACGAAGCTCCGTTTCAAAGCTGTTCGTGTCGTGGTCAAAAAACGGGTCGGTAAAGACGAGATCTTCCGTAATTTTACATAGTTCAGGGTTTGTAAATTGTTGGGCGAGCTTCTTTTTTTGTTGTTGATTCATGCCAAAATCCGATGTATAAAACGCTGTTTTGGCGATAAATTCCCCAATATGTTGTGACAAGTGCGGGAACGTTTTTCCTTCGATCAGCCCGCGGCGCGCGATTTGTAAATGTGATAAATCTTCCATCACTGTAATCGCTAAAGTCTCATCGGAATAATACACTTTTGGTACATACTGAGGGACGTAGCTTGCGAACGTGCGCAACGCTTGGCTTTCGATTGTTGCGCGCTTTAATGTGAGCGGCCAGCTTTCACCGACGACTTTCGCGTACGGCAACGCTTGTTTTATGATGATGCTGTCGTTTGTGCGCTCGTTGACGATGCGAAAGACGAGGTTTAAGTTGCCATCGCCAATTTCTTGGCATGAAAGAAGCGCATCTTCTTGGAATAGCCCTAAACGAATCGCGAGCGCGACCGCCTTTTGCTCTGTTAACGGTTCGTACATAGTAATTCCTCCCTTAGCATAAATAAAAAACCTCTTTCGCTGAACGAAAGAGGTTTGAAGTTTGCTTCGCACCTCTTATCTCTCAGCCTACTGCTGCAAGAATTAGCACCGTGCGTCATCGCCGGTTGCCGGGTTTCATCGGGCTCGTCCCTCCACCTGCTCTTGATAAGAGTGTTTGTATTATTCGAATGTTTGTAACAATGAAAAAGTTTCGTGAATTCGCTTGATTCGAATCATACATCGCTTCATGCTCGTTTGTCAATCATTTTTTAAAAATTTTTTATACACATCTGGACGGCGATCGGAAAAAATCGGGATGCGTGCGCGCACATGTTGCACGTCATTCATATCGATCGTCGCCATCACGATCGCCTCTCGTTCATCCCCTTCAGCGATGATGTGTCCCCATGGGTCAACGATCATCGAGTGGCCGGCAAATTCGTTGTTCGGATCTTTTCCTGCTCGGTTGCAAGCGACGACGTAACATTGATTTTCAATCGCGCGCGCCATTAACAACGTGCGCCAATGATGCAGGCGAGCGAGCGGCCATTCGGCGACGACAAATAGCACTTCGGCGCCGTGAAGCGCATGCGTGCGAATCCATTCCGGAAAGCGAATGTCATAACAAATGACGCCTGCGCCCGTCACGCCGTCAAGCGAAAATATGCCCGTCGTTTCCCCAGCTTGCAAATGTTTATGTTCATCCATCAATTTGAACAAATGAAGTTTACTATATTCGCTAACGACATGACCGTTTCGATCGACGACGTACATCGTGTTCGTTATTTGTCTTTCCGTCTTTTTCGCTACCGATCCGCCGACAATATGCACATTGTACGCGCGTGCAAGCGAAGAAAGAAACGTTTTTGTATGTTCGCCGTTTTCATCGGCGATATCGCCAAGTCTCGCTAAATCGTATCCTGTCGTCCATAGCTCTGGCAAGACGACGACGTCGACGTTACGGGCAATTTGTTCCATGTAGCGCATGACGGTTTGTTTATTTTTTTCCGGCTCCCCAAAGGCAATGTCCATTTGTATACAAGCAATATTCATTCGTTTCACCTCGAAAAAATTTTCTTTACATTTTGATTTTTACAATATATGATGTTTGACTAGAATTTCAACCTTTTTGTGAAGTAGGTGGGCAAAATGACGACATTTCCGCAATCGAACTTGTTACAGCAACTACCGAAGCAATTTTTCGCTTCGCTCGTCCAAAAAGTACATGCGGTCATTGCTGAAGGGCGAGATGTTATTAATTTAGGACAAGGAAACCCGGATCAGCCGACGCCTCCGCATATTGTTGCCGCGCTTCAGCAAGCGGCTGCCAACCCGACATATCATAAATATTCGCCATTTCGCGGCTATTCGTTTTTAAAAGAGGCGGTGGCGACGTTTTATAAGCGCGAATATGGGGTAACGATTGATCCAGAAAAAGAAGTCGCCATTTTATTTGGCGGAAAAGCTGGGCTCGTTGAAATGCCGCTTTGTTTAGTAAACGAAGGCGATGTCGTGCTCGTTCCCGATCCCGGTTATCCGGACTATTGGTCGGGCGTTGTGCTGGCGCGGGCGCGCATGGAAATGATGCCGCTGCGAGCGGAAAACAATTTTTTGCCTAATTATGAGGAGTTAGATGAACGTGTCGTAAAACAAGCGAAACTTATGTTTTTAAACTATCCGAACAACCCGACAGGCGCGACAGCGACGGAATCGTTTTTTAAAGAAACGGTTTCGTTTGCACAAAAATACGGCATTGCCGTCGTACACGATTTTGCGTACGGGGCGATCGGTTTTGACGGGAAAAAGCCGGTCAGCTTTTTGCAAACAGAAGGAGCGAAAGACGTCGGCATTGAAATTTACACGTTTTCAAAAACGTACAATATGGCAGGATGGCGCATCGGCTTTGCGGTCGGCAACGAAAGTATGATTGAAGCGATCAACGTTTTGCAAGATCATTTGTATGTGAGCATGTTCGGCGCCATTCAAGAAGCAGCAGCGGTCGCGCTTTTACAGTCGCAACAATGCGTCGCTGAGCTTGTTGCCACGTATGAAGCAAGACGGAATACGTTTATTCGCGCGCTAAAAGACGTCGGTTGGAACGTGCAAGCACCAGCAGGATCTTTTTTTGCGTGGCTTCCGGTGCCAAAAGGATATACGTCTGAGACGTTTGCTGACCTTTTGCTTAATCAAGCGCATGTGGCGGTCGCACCGGGCATCGGTTTTGGGGAACATGGGGAAGGCTACGTGCGCGTAGGGCTATTGACGAGTGAAGAACGGCTAAAAGAAGCAGCGGAACGAATCGGACGGTTGCAACTTTTTTAAAAAATGATTGACAAATGGAGAAAGTGCTGGCATAATTCGAATTACATTTACGAAAAACGAACTGTTCAAAAAATTATATACATTGCGAATTCTTATCAAGAGTAGGCGGAGGGACGAGCCCGATGAAGCCCGGCAACCGACTTAACAGCTGTTAAGCACGGTGCTAATTCTCGCAGCAATCGCTGAGAGATAAGAAGAGACGACTGATCGAACCTCTTCTTATGAAGAGGTTTTTTATTTGTAAAGGAGTGGGAGTATGATTACCGCAACGTATTTCATTCATGATGACAAAGATGTAGCGAAAAAAGCAGAAGGGATCGCGCTTGGGCTCACTGTCGGTTCGTGGACTGATTTGCCGCAGCTTGAACAAGAGCAGTTGAAAAAACATAAAGGGGTTGTAGAGTCGATTGAACAGCTTGAGGAAGATGAGCGCGTCAATACGTATTTCGGGAAGCGACTTAAACGGGCGCTCGTGCGCATTTCGTATCCGAGCATCAATTTTAGCGCCGATTTTCCAGCGATTTTGACGACGACGTTCGGGAAGTTGTCGCTTGATGGAACGATTAAACTCGTTGATCTTACGTTTTCTGATGAATTAAAACGGGCATTTCCCGGTCCACGCTTTGGCATGGACGGCATTCGCGAAAAGCTTGGCGTCTTTGACCGTCCGCTCGTCATGAGCATTTTTAAAGCGGTCATCGGCCGCGATTTGCGATACGTGACCGAACAATTAAAGCTGCAAGCGCTTGGCGGCGTCGATCTCGTTAAAGATGATGAAATTTTGTTTGACAACGACCTTACCCCTTTTGAAAAACGGATCGTCGCAGGAAAACAAGCGTTACAAGACGTGTACGAACAAACAGGGCATCGGACGTTATATGCGGTAAATTTGACAGGAAAAACGTTTCAGCTAAAAGAAAAGGCAAAGCGCGCGGCAGAACTTGGCGCGGACGTATTATTGTTTAACGTCTTTACATACGGGTTAGATGTATTGCAAGCGCTTCGTGAAGATGACGACATTCGCTTGCCGATTATGGCGCATCCGTCGTTTAGCGGAGCGATCGCTTCGTCGCACGTGTATGGCGTCAGTTATGCGCTTTTACTTGGGAAATTGTTGCGCATGGCAGGGGCGGATTTTTCGCTCTTTCCATCGCCGTACGGAAGCGTTGCGCTTGAAAAAGAACAGACGCTTGCAATCGCTCATGAATTAACGAAAGAAGATTTGTTTTTACGCGCATTCCCTGTTCCATCTGCCGGCATTCATCCGGGACTTGTGCCGCTTCTTATGCGCGACTTTGGTATCGATTGTGTCATTAACGCAGGCGGTGGAGTGCACGGACATCCGCAAGGCGCTGTCGGTGGCGGGCAAGCGTTTCGCGCCGCGGTGGAAGCGGTGCTTTCTGGGCGTTCGCTTCATGAGGCTGCGACGGAAAACGAAGCGTTAAAACAAGCGCTTGATTTATGGGGGAGCGCATGATGAAGCCGGTCATTTTTTGCGATTTTGATGGGACGATTACGTTAAACGATAACATTATTGCGCTCATGAAACAGTTTGCCCCGCCGGAGTGGGAAGCGATCAAAGACGATATATTGGCGCAAGCATGTACGGTGCAGGAAGGCGTCGGGCGCATGTTCTCGCTTTTACCGACAACGTTGAAAGAAGATATCGTGCAGTTTTTACTGCGCACCGCGCGCATTCGCGACGGATTTTCTGAGTTTGTCGCGTTTACGAACGAGCGGCAAATTCCGCTTTATATCGTCAGCGGCGGCATCGACTTTTTCGTCTATCCGCTGCTTGACGGGCTCATTGAAAAAGAACGTATTTATTGTAATGGCGCCGATTTTAGCGGCGATACGATTCGCATTACGTGGCCGCATGCGTGCGATGAACATTGCCAAAATGGATGCGGCTGCTGCAAGCCGTCACTTCTTCGTAAACTTGCGCCAGAAGGGGCGAAAACGATCGTCATCGGCGATTCCATTACTGATTTAGCGGCAGCAAAACGAGCCGATCACGTCATCGCGCGCGACTTTTTACTTGAAAAATGCCGTGAGCTACACTTACCGCATACGCCGTTTACGACGTTTTATGACGTCATTCATGTGTTAAAAGAGAGCGAGGTGATTGTATGAAAGAGAAATGGGAAGAGCTAGCGGAAGTAAAACGAGAGCTAGCGGCGCGCGACTGGTTTATGGCGACAAGCGGCAATTTATCGCTGAAAGTGAGCGATGAGCCGCTCACGTTTCTCGTTACCGCAAGCGGAAAAGATAAGCGAAAAGAGACGAAGGAAGATTTTTTACTCGTCGGTGCGGACGGACGACCGGCGGAAGCGACGCATGTAAAGCCGTCGGCGGAGACGCTTCTTCACGTTGAAATTTACAACAAAACGAACGCCGGCTGCGTTTTGCACGTGCATACGGTCGATAACAATATCGTTTCAGAACTGTACGGTGACGAAGGGGAAGTCGTTTTTTCGAATCAAGAAATGATTAAAGCGTTCGGGTTATGGGAAGAAGATGCGCAATTTCGCATTCCGATTATTCCGAATTTCGCCCATATTCCGACGTTAGCGAAAGCGTTCGCCGACCATGTCCATGGAGATGCCGGTGCGGTGCTTATTCGCAACCACGGCATTACCGTTTGGGGAAAAGATGTGTTAGAGGCGAAAAAGTTTTTAGAAGCGTGCGAGTTTTTATGTCAATATCATGTGAAATTATTGCTTATTAAACGATAAGGGGGAAAATATGTATGGCAGTCATTAAAGTGCGAAACAGCGGCGAAGTGATTGAAGGAAAAGAAAACGTTGCGGCGTTTTTAAACAACCAAGGGGTGTTATATGAACGGTGGAATGCAAGCAAACTTCCTGCTCATTTACAAAACAAGTTTGTATTAACAGATGAAGAAAAGGAGCATATTTTAGCGACGTTTCAGACGGAAATTGAAGATTTAGCGAAGCGGAGAGGCTATAAAACGTGGGACGTCGTGGCGCTTTGCGAACAAACGCCAAATTTAGAAGAGTTGTTGAAAAAATTTGAACAAGTGCATACGCATACGGAAGATGAAGTGCGGGCGATCGTCGCTGGTCATGGCATTTTCGTCATTAAGGGCGATGAACAAACAGGTTATTTTGACGTTGAACTAGAGGCAGGCGACGTTATTTCCGTACCAGAAGGAAATCCGCATTTCTTTACGTTAATGGACGATCGCCAAGTCGTTGCCGTTCGTTTATTTATCGATCCATCCGGATGGGTGGCACATCCATATGAAGAAAAAGAAGGGGAATAGCACCCCTTCTATTTTAGTGTGTAATGGCAGCAGGAATTTGATTCATTTTACCGAATAAAACGATTGAAACAATCGAATGGGAGGTGAATGTATGTCCATTGACCACGATCGTTTGTTTAAAGAGCTCATTCAAACATTTTTTGAGGAGTTTATTCTTCTTTTTTTTCCGACGATGCATGAGCATATCGATTTTCGCCATTTGTCGTTTTTATCAGAAGAGCTGTTTACCGATGTAACGGCAGGGGAAAAGTATCGCGTAGATCTGCTTGTCGAAACGAAGCTGAAAGGCGAAGACGGGCTTGTCATCGTGCATATCGAAAATCAAAGTTACGTCCAGCTATCGTTTCCGGAACGCATGTTTATTTACTTTAGTCGTTTGTATGAAAAATATCGTAAACCGATCGTACCTATCGCACTATTTAGCTATGACACAGTCCGCAATGAGCCATCTACATTTACGTTACCGTTTCCTTTTGGTCAAGTCCTTCACTTTCAATTTTTCACGATCGAACTGCGCAAAAAGCATTGGCGAAACTACATTCAGCAAGACAACCCGATCGCTGCTGCTTTGTTAAGCAAGATGGGGTATACTGAAAATGAAAGAGTTGAGATGAAAAAACAATTTTTACGCATGCTAGTGCGCATGGAACTAGACGAAGCAAAACAACGGCTGCTATTCGGTTTTTTTGAAACATATGTGAAACTATCAGACGAAGAAGAACAACAACTACGAAGCGAGGTGAATGAAATGGAAGCGAAAGAAAAAGAACAGGTGATGGAGTTGATGATCTCGTACGAACGAAAAGCGCTTGAAAAAGGGAGAAAGCAAGGAATGAAGCACATTGTACAAGCGATAGCGAGAAAGGGGATAGATGTGAAAGAGATTGCGTATATGACTGAACTTTCGGAAGAAGAAGTAAAGCAGTTGATAGAAGAAGTGTGATTGTACAGTATGGTTGTTTGAATGTAAAAAATGGAGTGGGGCAAGCGCCTCACTCTATTTTTTTGTAAACAGCACAACGCCTGAGATCGTAATGAACGAACCGATCCATTGTGCCACCGTTAACGTTTCATGAAGCAATATGTATGCAAACAATGCGGTAAAAAGCGGATTAAAATTTAAAAACATCCCTGCTGTTGTGGCACCGACTTGTTTCACACCGACGTTCCAAAGAAACATCGCAAGCACCGTCGCCCCGATGCTCGTATAGATGAGCGCAAGCAAAAACGAGACGTTTACGTGATGAACGGAAAAGGAAGATACAAATGGCAACAATCCAACGACGCCAAAGACGCCTGACCAAAACGTCGCCGCAAGCGGAGAATACCATTTCATGACCGCTTTTGCGCATGCGGAATAGATGCCCCAAACGATGACGGCAGCGATCATCCATACATCGCCGATATTGACGTGTAGCACGCGATGAAGCTGTCCGTGCGTCATAAATAAAAGGACGCCGATAAGGGAGACGGTCATGGCTAACCATTGTCTCATCGTCAGTTTCTCACGGTATACGACGTAAGCAACAAGCGCAATCGCCATCGGATTTAACGTTGAGATGAGCCCGACGTGATCGGCCGATGTGTAGCGAAGCGCCTGAAACATAAGAACGTTAAATAATACGACGCCTGTCATGCCCATCGCAATAAGCGGGATAATGCCGCGTTTTTGCAGGCGAACGGACCGTTCTTTTTTTAATACGATCGGAAATAAAAAAAGAACCGCAATCGTCCAGCGCATAAACGTTAATGAAAGGGGGGAGGCGTGCGGCACGAGCAGTTTGCTTGCGACAAAGTTGCCTCCCCATAGTGCGCTTGTTAATAAAAGAAGCATATAATATTTCGACATGATCCTCATCCTTTAAAACGTTTCGATTAAAAAGACCATCAGCAACAATCCGATAATAAAGGCATACGTCGACGATTGTTCGTTTCCGTCGCCATGACTTTCAGGAATGAGCTCTTTATAAATGATAAACAACATCGCGCCAGCTGCGAACGCCAAACCGTACGGAACGAGCGAATCGACGACGGACGTTAAATAATAGCCAGCGATCGAAGCGACGAGTTCAATAAGCCCTGTGCCTGTCGCCATGGAAAACGCTTTTCCTTTTGAAATGCGTTGATTAAATAAAAAAAGCGCAACGAGCAATCCTTCTGGAGCGTTTTGAAAGCCGATCGCTAAGGCGATTAAGTTGCCGATTTCGCCCCCTTCCCCAGAGGCGTAGCTCACGCCAACTGATAGTCCTTCTGGGATGTTATGGAGCGTAATGGCGGCGAGCACAAGGAGCGATTTTTTATCAATAGCTATGCTGCTTTCAGTATGCGCTAAATCAATATGCGGCACCATTTTTTCAAGAAACGTTAACGTCAATACGCCGGCGCATAGTCCAACCGCAAGCGAGAGAAACGTTCCTGAAGATAGCGCTTCAGGAATGAGGCCGAGCATGGACGCTGCCATCATGACCCCGGCGGTAAACGCCAGCAACATATCGCGCCATTGGTGCGTAAGGGAGCGCGATAAAAATAAAATAGGAATCGCGCCAGCACCTGTTGCTAGCGCGGATAACGTACTGCCAACAAGCATGTCAAACATGTTTCTACCTCCTACTGTAAAGGAAGGCGAACGGTAATCGTCGTTCCTTTATTTTCTATACTATGAATGTCGATCGTTCCTTCATGCATGTCAACGATTCGTTTACATACGACGAGCCCGAGTCCTGTTCCCATTTGCTTCGATGTGACAAACGGTTGAAACAATTTATCTTTGACATGTTTCGGTATGCCGCTGCCGGTGTCGGAAACGTGCAACAGTGCCCAGCCGTCTTGTTTCGCAAGCGAAATGGTAAGCTGTCCGCCACTTGACATCGCTTCGATCGCGTTTTTCGCTAAGTTTAACACGACTTGTTTTAAATGGTCTTTACAACAGCGAATAGGTAGCGATACGCGAGCGCATTGCAACGAATACACGACGTTATGCAAATGCGCTTGCGATTCAATAATTGGATGAATGCTTAAAACGATATCGTTCAAATCGCACGTTTCAAACTTTTGCGCTGTTGGTTTGCCGAGAATTAAAAACTCATTGACGATGTCGTTAATGCGTGTAATTTCGTTTTGAATGACCGAAAAATAAAGTTGTGATTCGTTATCTTTATGCTTTTCACTCAACAGTTGGATAAATCCTTTAATGCCGGCGAGCGGGTTGCGGATTTCGTGGGCGGTACTTGCTGCAAGCGTGCCGACTAATTCAAGTTTTTGCGCTTCTGTTTCCATTCGTTCCATCATCGTTCGCCGCTTCAATAACCAATATTGAATAAATAACCAAATCATATGCATCGCAACAATGAACGTAAACACGTACGGAAGCGCCGCCTGCACCCGTTGTTTGTTAGCGACGGGCGGCACGTTCGCCTCGATCAGCCACGGTGCTTGATTTAAATGAACGACGACGGTTTCTTCCGATGCGCGAAGATCGTTTGCGCTGAACAGTTCGTTTCCTTTTTCATCATACAAGCGAAACGAAGCTTGTGGATAGATGATTTTCATGCGCTGCTTTATATAATCTGTCCGCAACGTTGCGACTAAAAAACCGATCGCACGCTTCGTTCGTTCATCAATGATCGGTGTCACGATCGTTGCCGTCTCATCGTCGGTAAACATCGGCTGCTTTGTTGCTTCTGCTAGTTGCATCGCCGGACTCGTACTTTCGGAAAAAAACGAAATGCGCTCAAAGCGAACATCTTGTTTTTCTATTTGCTTCACTACATCATGTATGTTTTCTTTTATGTCTGTATGTTTGCTTATCACGAGCGCCAATGTTTCAAGCCGGGCCGTCGTTTCCGCAAGAAAGCGATCTAAATCGTTTTTATGTATGTTCGCAAACATGCGCGTCTCTTCTAACTGTTGCCGTTGTAGCTGTTCGTCTTGCCAACGTACAATCCACACGCTCCCGATCAAACATGGGACAATAACGAGCAATATGTACAGCCACCGCCTTGTTCTCTCTCTCCCCATATACGCTCCCTCAACAAAACAAAATTCAAGGAATATTATAACATAAAAGATAAGAAAAAGACGGAGAAAATGATAACCGTATTAAATAGAGTATGTTTATTGACAAGTACAGAAATATATTTTGGTTAAAAAAACAATTTGCAAAAAAAAAAAAATGATACAATAAACTAGGCTTTAAAAAAGTAAAAGATTTCTAGGAGGAAGCGGATGTGAGAAGATTGACTTTTTTCGTTATTATCATGTTATACTTGATTCCTAGTAGCAGTGTTCGTGCTTATGAGCTATTTGGTGGAAAATATAGGAATCCAAACTCGCTAAAATATTGGATCGATTCGTCGGTTATTAATGCTGGTTATGAAGCGAGGGTAGTGTATGGTTCGGAAGCGTTCGATAGCTCCCCACTTATTGGTACGACCAGAACGTACGATGCCTCCCAAGCTAACTATAAATGGTGGGCTAGTACGAAGGATATGGGTTCCGTTGTCGCTGATTGCATTAACTATCATGTGAACTGGTTGGGACAAGTGACTGCTTGTTGGGATTGCACATACGATAAGTCGCAGTTGAGGATCTATTTACCAGGTTTTCAAAAGTTGTCTTGGGTTCAAACGAGGGAAACAACAGCACACGAGGTCGGTCATGCTCTCGGATTGGATCATGAAGACGATGTTCGTGCTATTATGCTTTCAAAGGGTTTCCTAAATGACGAGTATCCGCAAAGTGATGATTGGAATGGAATAAATGCTATCTATTAGTGGAAAGGAAGTAGCCTGATGAAAAAGATTATTTTTCTTTTTTTTACCATTTTATTTTTGTCTGCCTGTAACAATACACAATCTGAACTAAGCAATGTGAATACAAAATATGTTCATAGTGAGTCGAAAATTATAGACGAATACAATTATTTAGAAGAAATGGAGAATGATAGTGAAGTTATTTTGATAGGTACGAAAAAAAATGGAGAGAGTTATTTCGATAAAGATGGCGATATGGTGACGGGTTTTTACACGATAAGTGATGTTGAGATCAAAAAAGTGTTTAAAAATGAAAAGGGATACACGTTAAATAAGGGTAATATCATAAAAGTTATGGAGAACGGAGCGTTTGATAAAAAGGCTAATACAATGTACGGTTCGGCAGGGTACCAGTTGATGAAAGATAATAAAAGCTATCTTTTATTTTTAAGAAAAAGCACGACACATGATGAGTATACGATCAAAGGTGTTTATTATGGGAAAGTGCCGTTAGATAGTAATCACATGGAATACAAGGGTGATTTGAACAGTAGTAAACAAGTGAATAATAAACAAATCGAAAAATTAAATCAACTATTTGAAGAGGCAAGAAAAAAGTATAGAGAATAAAGAAGATGATATAATGTGTCCCCCGCCGAAATGACGGGGGTTTTGTTATGCAGATTGTTTTTGTTTAGTTTTATGTTCGCTTTGTTGTTTAAGAAGTAGCGGATAAAACAACAAGCTGCTTGCCAGCAAGGCGATGCCGAGTAAAAATGTTTTCATATCGGCCGTTCCGGCTTTCACAAGCCAAATGGAATACATCGTCGCAAGCACGGCGATCGTTCCGTCTGTCATTCGTTCTTGCATCGTGCGATACGTCTCTCCTGTCCAAACGAGCTTCAATTGGAAGACGGATGCGATGACGTACGGAACGAGATACGATAATGTCGCAATGTAAATGACGAAATCAAACGCGGCCGCCATTGAGTTTGAAATTGTTGAAAAAATGAATAGCTGCGCAATCATATTTGAGACGATTAAAGAAAAGCGCGGCATTCCTTTTTTATTTTCTTGTAAAAAGGCGCGCATAAACAATCCTTGTTTGGCCGCTTGGTACGGCACTTCTGCACTTAAAAAAATCCAGCCGAGCGTAGAGCCGATTAAACTAATTAAACCGAGCCCTGCAAGCAGTTGTGATCCGATCGGTCCTAGAACTGTTCCGATCGCATCGACGAGCGGCTTTTCTGACTGCATAAGCGCTTCTTGTTTCAACAATCCCATGACGAGCACGCTAATGCCGATGTAAATCGCTAAGGCGATAAATAAACCGACAATCGTTGCTCGTTTCACATCGCTTTGTTTGCGCGCGCGCGAAGCGAAGACGATCGCTGATTCAATGCCGATAAACGCCCAAAGCGTGCTTAATGCGACGTTGTTGATTTGCGAAAGAAGCCCGAGCGTATGACCTGCTTCATCGTAACGCGGAGCAACAAACGGCTGGATATAGCTTTTTTCAAAGGCGAACAATCCGATCACAATGAATAAGAAAAAGCCGAGCACTTTCGTTGCGGTGGCAACAAAGTTTAATTTTCCAGCGTTTTCTGCTCCTTGTAAAATAATTGTATGCATCATCCATAAAAGCGCTGTACAAACGAGAAACGTCAGCAAATTGCCGAGTTTTAACGTAAATGAACTAGCGGAAAAGACGACATGCCCGCTCGTTAAAATAGGGAAAAACGTTGATAAGTAACTAGCAAACGTCGTAATAATGGCGACGTTTCCAGCGACGTTTCCGATCCAATATCCCCAAGATGACATAAAACCGGATAAGATCGACGCATTTGAACCTTTCGGAAACAGCTCCTTCGCATAAATTTGCGGTCCGCCATTTAATTCTGGTTTTCGAATCGCTAAATTACCAAAAATGATCGCAATCATTAACACCCCAGCCCCCGTCAGCAGCCAGCCGAGTAGCACGCCAGCAGGGCTTGCCGCCTCCGCAAGCGAACGAGGGAGCATAAAAATTCCAGATCCGACCATATTGCCGACAACGAGCGCGGTCAATAACCAAAAACCGAGTTTTTGTTGTTTCATGTTCGTCATCCTTTCGTTCATAAAATATACGGTGCGTACGGTAGAGCGCTGTTGTCGTGCACTTTTTTCAAACAAAAAAGTGCACCCTAAGTTTTCAACGGGTGCACAATATATGACACATCCGCATCAAACTTAAGATCGATAGCTCTCCACCGCATGCGCGATGACAGTCCTGCACCTATTCGGCCACAGGCCCAGCTTATAGCGCCAGAGCACGCTATAAACTTCGGCGACAAATCCTTTCATCCCACTTCAGCGACGTCTCTGCGTCTCCATGAAACTACTATTATTTGCCGCGACCTCTATCTCATCTTAGTTGACGAGAAAGATTTCATATGCAATTGACGTTACTATCGTACAAAAATCTTTTCCTTTCGTCAATGAAAATTTTTTCTCACATATATACAATTGGGGAATAGACGGTATATAATAAAAGTGAGTACTCACTCACTTTTATGAAAGCGAGGGAACATGATGGCGATTCAATTGCAACGCGTGAGTAAACATTTTCATAAAAAAGAAGTTATTCACAACGTATCACTCGAAGTGAATGACGGAGAAATTTTCGGCATACTCGGTCCATCCGGAGCGGGAAAAACGACGCTCGTCAAAATGATCGCAGGCATTGATACGGCGACAGAAGGAACGATTCATGTGCTCGGTGCGCGCATGCCGAATTTGCAAACAATGGCGCGTATCGGCTTTATGGCACAGTCGGATGCGTTATACGGGGAGCTTACGGCACTTGAAAATTTACACTTTTTCGCATCGATTTATGGACTAAAAGGGAAGAAGAAAAAAGAGCGCATTGAAGACGTGTTGCAGCTTGTCAATTTAACGGACGATATGAAAAAAGCGGTTTATCAATATTCTGGCGGAATGAAGCGACGTCTATCGCTAGCGGTCGCCCTTCTCCACGAGCCAGAAGTGCTTATTTTAGATGAGCCGACCGTTGGGATCGATCCGCTTCTTCGGCAAGCGATTTGGGAAGAACTTGAACGCATTCGTCAACGCGGAACGACGATCGTTGTAACGACGCACGTCATGGACGAAGCAGAAAAATGTATGCGTCTTGCGATGATTCGCAACGGACGGTTAATTGCCGTCGGCAGCCCAGACGAATTGAAGAAACAAACAGGCACAACGACGTTAGAACGAGCATTTTTACATTTTGGGGGGGCATATGCATGAGAATTCAAGCGATTGTCGTTCGCATTATTCGTCAGTTTTTTCGCGATAAGCGAACGCTTGCATTAATGATTGTCGCACCGATGTTTGTGTTGTTTTTAATGGACTTAGTGTTTAACGGGGAACAATATGAACCGCATATCGCGGTTGATGCAAACGTGCCACAGCCGTTTCAAGACGCATTAAAAGAAGCGGATGCGCATGTGACGACGATGACAAAAGCGAAGGCGATGAACGAACTAGATGAGCAACAAATCGACGCGTTTATTGAAATGAAGCAAACCGCTTTCCGTCTGACGCTCGAAGGAAGCGATCCGTCCATCAGCAAAACGGTGCTCATGACGGTGCAAAAAGCAGCGCAAACGCTTATGCCACCGATGAAACAACCATTCACGATTGACACCGTATATATGCACGGCTCAGAAAACATGGCGTTATTTGATAATTTCGGTCCGGTATTAATAGGCTTTTTCATTTTCTTTTTCGTCTTTTTAATTGCAGGGGTGTCGTTTTTGCGGGAGCGGACGAGCGGCACGCTTGAGCGGCTGCTCGCGACGCCGTTAAAGCGATGGGAAATTGTGATCGGTTACGTCATCGGCTTTGGCATATTTACAACGATTCAAGCAAGTCTCATTTCTTCGTTTGCGATTTATATATTAGACATGATGATGGAAGGTTCGATGTTGTATGTGCTGCTCATTACGTTTTTATTAGCGATGACGGCGCTCACGTTAGGGACGTTATTATCTTCGTTTGCGAACAACGAATTGCAAATGATTCAATTTATTCCGCTCGTCGTCGTTCCACAAGTCTTTTTTTCAGGGCTATTTCATTTAGAAACGATGGAGCCTTGGCTTCGTTCCGTTAGCTTCGCCATGCCGTTATATTACGGAGCTGATGCGTTAAGAGAAATTATGATTCGCGGAAAAGGATGGGAAGCGATTTCGATTGATGTGTACGTTTTGATTAGTTTTTCGCTTTTATTTATGATATTAAATGTATTCGCATTAAAGAAATATCGAAAGTTGTGAGGGTATGATGGACGAACGAAAATGGTTGTTTGATTTATTGAACGCAGATGAACACGAGTTCAGTGAAAAACAAGTGAACATTTTACAAGCAGCAATTGACATGTTTGCGGAAAAGGGATATGCAGCGACGTCGACGAGCGAAATCGCCAAGCGGGCAGGGGTGGCAGAAGGGACGATTTTTCGCCACTATAAAACGAAAAAAGATTTGTTGTTGGCGATCGTAAAACCGACGTTATTTCAATCGGTAGCGCCGTTTTTAGCGAAAAAGTTTGTGAAAGACGTATTTGAAAACGAATATGAACATTATGAACAGTTTGTGCGCGCCGTTTTTAAAAATCGGTATGAATTTGTCAAAACATATTTGCCTGCGATTCGTGTGTTATGGCAAGAAATGTCATTCCACGATGACATTAAAGCACAGTTTCAAACGATTTTTATCAATCATGTGTACGAAAAGTTTAAACAAATTGTCGAGCATTTTCAACGAAAAGGGGAGCTCGCCCAACTCCCGCCGGAGACGATTATTCGCTTGACGATTACAACAATTGCGGGATTTTTACTCACTCGTTTTCTTCTCATGCCCGACTACCCGTGGGATGATGAAAGAGAGATGGAGCGGACGATTCAGTTTTTGATGAATGGACTAAAGCGAGCATGATAGGTCATTTTCCTATCATGTTTTTTTATTTTTTTAAAAAAAGGTCTTGAAAGTCAAAAAAGGTCAAATTATAATAAAGTCAGAAAGGTCAAATATAGTCAAAGTCAAAAGGAGGTTGGTGCCTATGATGTGCCAAGTATGTAAACAAAATGAAGCAAACATCTTTTTACATGTGCAAGTAAACAACGAAAAACAACAGTTGCACCTTTGCGAAGCGTGCTATGCAAAACAAAAACAACAATTAAAAGTGCCAGCAGGATTCCACTTCGATCGTTTCGATCAATTGTTCTCCGACTTCTTCGCACCGCTGACTAACGAAGCCGTTTCCCATGTCCAACAACAAGAACAACAACCGAAACGAAACGGATTGCTTGATCAATTCGGTCGAAACTTAACGCAATTAGCGAAAGCAGGACTCATTGATCCCGTCATCGGACGCGATAAAGAAATTGAACGCGTCATTGAAATTTTAAATCGTCGCAATAAAAACAATCCGGTGTTAATTGGTGAACCGGGCGTTGGTAAAACGGCGATCGTCGAAGGATTAGCGCTTAAAATCGTCGAAGGATCTGTTCCAACAAAATTATTAAACAAAGAAGTGTACGTGCTTGACGTCGCTTCCTTAGTCGCAAACACAGGCATTCGCGGTCAATTTGAAGAGCGAATGAAACAACTCATTGCTGAATTGCAACAACGGAAAAACGTCATTTTATTCATCGATGAAATTCATTTACTTGTCGGTGCCGGATCAGCAGAAGGCTCGATGGATGCAAGCAACATATTAAAACCGACGCTTGCCCGCGGAGAATTGCAAATCATCGGCGCAACAACGTTAAAAGAATATCGTCAAATTGAAAAAGATGCTGCGCTTGAACGCCGCTTCCAACCGGTCGTCGTTCATGAACCGACAATTGAACAAGCGATCAACATTTTAAAAGGCATTCAGCCAAAATATGAACAATTCCATCAAGTAAAATACACAGATGAAGCGATTCAAGCATGCGTCACATTGTCGCATCGCTACATTCAAGACCGCTTCCTTCCTGATAAGGCGATTGACTTGTTAGATGAGGCTGGCTCTAAAGTAAGCTTAAAAGCGATGCCGACAAATAAAGAAGCGATCGAACAACGTCTTGAACAAATAAGAAAAGAGAAAGAACAAGCGGCACAAGAAGAAAATTACGAACTCGCAGCCAAATTGCGCACAGAAGAATTGCAGCTTGAAAAACAACTACAACAAAACGGACAAGCAGAACAACCTATTGTTGATGTCATGCACATTCAACAAATCATTGAAGAAAAAACGGGCATTCCGGTCGGCAAATTACAAGCGGATGAACAAGCAAAAATGAAACATTTAGAAGAAAACTTAGCGAAAAAAGTGATCGGTCAAGAAGAAGCGGTGAAAAAAATCGCTAAAGCGATCCGCAGAAGTCGCGCCGGCTTAAAAGCGAAAAACCGTCCGATCGGTTCGTTTTTATTCGTCGGTCCGACTGGCGTTGGTAAAACAGAATTGTCAAAGACGCTTGCTGAACAATTGTTTGGCTCTAAAGAGGCGATGATTCGCTTAGATATGAGCGAATATATGGAAAAACATGCGGTCGCCAAACTGATCGGTGCACCTCCTGGTTACATTGGTCATGAGGAAGCTGGTCAATTGACGGAAAAAGTGCGCCGCAATCCTTACAGCATCATCTTGCTTGATGAAATGGAAAAAGCGCATCCGGATGTGCAACATATGTTTTTGCAAATTTTAGAAGACGGTCGTTTAACAGATAGCCAAGGTCGCACCGTCAGCTTTAAAGATACAGTCATCATTATGACATCAAACGCTGGTACAAACGTGGAAGGCGACTTGCTTCAACGCCTCAGCCTATACTTTAAACCGGAATTTTTAAACCGTCTCGATGCGATCATCGAATTTAAACCGCTTGAAAAAGCACATATGTTGCAAATTGTTGACCTTATGCTTTATGAATTGCAACGTACACTTTCGGAACAACACGTCACGATGACTATTAGCGACAAAGCGAAAGAAAAATTAGCTGAACTTGGCTACCATCCGACATTTGGCGCTCGTCCACTCCGCCGCGTCATTCAAGAACATGTCGAAGATCAAATTGCCGACGTGTTGCTCGATGAAGAAAACGTACGTACAATCCACATTGATGTAGAAGACGACCGCATCGTTGTGAAACATGAAAGAGATGAATAAAACAAGACGAAGGTGTCCCAAAAATCATGTGGACACCTTGTCTCTTATCGACTATGCACAAGTTAAGAATAAGCTTTGTTCATTCGTATATTGTATATTTTTCATTGAAGTAAAGCAGTCTTTGTTTTTTTGAAATAAAAGTCAAGTAATCTTTCCTTTTAGTTGTATTGCTTTGCCTTTTTTCTTAGATGGATAAGTCCATTGAAAAGAAGTCCCCATTTGTCCTTCTACATTTTGTAATATATTCGCAATATAAACATCTATTTTTTCCATTTCAAGTGTTTTTGTATCATTTTTGAAAACAATGATATAATTTGCCCAGTGAATCTTTGGATCCCCGTATCCACCAATTCCAGCATAAGCCCATTCCGCTAATTTTTTATTTAGAATGGGAAGTTCTTTCTCCATCACTTTATAAAGATCATCATATCGTTTTTTTAGTTCGGTAAAGCCTCCGACTTCTTGTAACTTTAGGAAAGCTTCTTGTAATTTTTTATCTTTTATATCTAATACCTCTATAAAACTTTCTGCTGTGTATTCATGGATTGAAACATACTTCGCACTTGAGCGTTTGCAACTAAATGTGAATATTTCTTCCGAACGTCTATCTGTCGTAATGGTAAGTAGAATATCTGTTTTTGGTTGTCCACCCGTTTCGAGTCTAGGAATTTTATCAGTTGCCTCTATTTCCCGTATTTTCTCGTCTCTTGATAAACCTATTAAACTCATGATTTGTTGAAATGTTGGATAAAAATAACCATCTTCTGTTGAACTTGATTGATTCCATTTTTCTATGTTGGACGAGTGGTTTAGTATAGATACTAGTCGCTTTTCGAAGTTTTTTCCTTCCGTTGCTTTTCTTTTTCCAATGTGTTCATTTTCTAAACTTTTTGATTCTAAGCGTTGTTCAAGCTCACTTAAACTTAAAACATCATCAATGGCTGTATACATTTTTTTCTCCCTAATTTTTTTTTGATAACTTAGCGCTTGATTTTTGTTATAATGATCAAGCCCTTCAGGAAAAACTAAGTATACTTTGTTCACATGTTGGTTTATTTCTTTAATATGGTAAGAATCCCATTGAATTTGTTTTGCACGATCTGTTCGAATGGTTGACGTAGTATGTATTCCCCAAACTTCGCCATCACGGAAGGTAATAAGATGGTCTAATTTAAATTGTTTTTTATCAAAATTGGGATAACCCGTTTTATAAGGTGATATATTTTCAGCAATATGTCCTTCTCGAGTGTATGTTTCGATTAGTGACTGAAGATTTTTTTTGTTTTTTTCACCATGTTCTTGTTTGTGGCGATTTTCTTGTTCCAAGTCTCGTCACTCCCTGTACAGATTAGATTGTTCTGTATTTTATCTTACCACAAATTTACTTATAAAAAAAGAGCAGGAACTTGTCCTACTCCTTTAACATATAATGTATTCAATATTGTTTTCCATTTGGTTATAGATCATGTTTAACGTATTTACTACTTCTTGTCCTAAAGCATAAGCTAGTAGCGGAGGAATAGCATCACCGATCTGTTCATATCGATCTTGTTCCGGATCGGAATGGAACTTTACAAAAGGTCCTTCAAAAATATACCAATCAGGAAAACTTTGAAGTCTCGCAGCTTCTCTTGGAGTTAACCCTCGATGCTGAAATGGGTGTATCATTTCATCTAGACAATGGGATGTGACCGTAAAACTTGGGGTATCTTCCCTTAATCTCCTGTTTCTTGCGCCATATAACTTGTTCGGAAAAAGTTCTCGTCTTAAGTCTTCTCTGTTTTCTGAAATCAAACGTTCAGCAGCAGTTTTCATATTTTCACCTTGATGTATAAGTTCCATACGTTTAACCATTTTCTCACGATGATTTACTGCTTTGTGTGAAGTTAATGAATTTTCATGGAATGCTAAGTGCTTTGGAACACTTAGTGTAACTCCACGCATTTTAAGTAAAAAATCACGTCTTTGTTCGCTAAGTGTGTGATCTGACAAATTGAATGTATACTCTGTTACCTCTTCACCTGGGCGAACTTCAGGTAAGTCTAATAAAGCATCTCCTACGGTAACATAAGGAAACATTCGATTAGGTCCGTGAGTTGGGAGTGGGTATCGAAAAGTCGCATTGTAGTTGCGATTAATCCCAACTAAAAAAATGCGTTCTCGATTTTGAGGGACACCGTAATGGCTTGCTGTTAGAAGAATTTGATGGGGATCACGGCTAGCTAAACAAAAGGACGTATCATAAGCAGTTGATTCAAATTCATCGCAAATATTTTTGAATACAGATTTACCATTTGAACGTTTTGATAATAGTCCTTTTACATTCTCAAAAAGAACCATTTTGCTTTTCACATGGCGAGCGATACGCAAAATATTTAAAAACAAATCGTCTCGTTCATCTCCATCTTCTCTCTTCCCAGCCATAGAAAAACTTTCGCACGGAGCCCCTCCTGTTACAATATCTACCGAATCCACACCAAAACGTTGTTTAAGAATTTTTGAAATAAGGTCATTGGAAACTTTATTAATGTCTCCATAGATGAGAAGGGTACGTTCACTTTTTCTAAAAAACTTCTCTGGATTTTCCATCGTACCAGATAGGAAACTTTCTAAATCAAAAATTTCAGCATCGTGAGAAGCACTATACGTTTGAACTGTCCAATAACTCATTTCAACTGCAATTAAAGGTTTTATTCCACTCCACATAAAACCAGTTGCTAATCCGCCAGGTCCTGCAAATAAATCGATACTTGTATACATAAAACCTCCTCCATTTATTAAAATCTCTATCAAGTTCATTTTAACAAATATGAATGAAAAAATCTTTATTTTTTATTCGAAGCGTTTAGAGCTTGTATACGTCGTGAAAAATAAAAAACTGCCGCAATGGGCAGTTAGATGAGTTTCGTCAGTTTGTCTGTAATTTTCACCATATGTTGCTGTACTTGATGAAGTTCGTCGATTGCTTCGGCGCTATTATTTATTTTTTCCGCCACTTCTTGAAGCATATGAACCATCTCTAACACCGAGTTTGTAATATGATTCAGCTGTTCGGAAATGTCTTCGGCGGAATGTTTGCTTTTTTCTGCCATTTTGCGTACTTCTTCTGCGACGATCGCAAAGCCGCGACCGTGTTCGCCAGCGCGCGCTGCCTCAATCGCAGCGTTTAATCCGAGCAAATTTGATTGCATCGCGATGTCTTTCACGAACGAAATGACGCCTTGAATTTCCTCTGTGCTTTTGCTTACTTTTTCCGCTTTTTCACTCAACTGTTTCACGTGATTGTTGATTAAGCGGGCCGTTTGTTGAATATCGCTCGTGCTCGCGTTCATTTCTTCAAGTAAACTCGCAAACTCTTCATTTAGCGTCTGGTGGCGGTCGGTAACGTCGGTGGCGAGTTTAAAGATCGCTTGCACTTGCCCTTGTTC
The DNA here is from genome assembly GCF_019448545.1 of Anoxybacillus sp. ST4. Classification (NCBI taxonomy): domain Bacteria; kingdom Bacillati; phylum Bacillota; class Bacilli; order Caryophanales; family Anoxybacillaceae; genus Anoxybacillus; species Anoxybacillus sp. ST4. The sequence continues at coordinate 74,083 of NZ_JAHZOE010000010.1, forward strand.
GTCTAATACCGGAGCGTAGAGCGCCTCAAGCCATATATGTTTGCCGTCGCGTGTGACGCGTTGCACCGTGCCGTAAAACGGCTGTTTGTTTTTTAGGCGATCCCAAAATTGTGTATACTCGTAGCTGTTTGCGTATTCTGGAAGACAAAATTGACGGTGGGATAAACCGAGCAATTGTTGCTCCGTGTAGCCCATCGCTTGAAGAAACGCATCGTTTGCCCATAATACTGTCGTATCCGGGCGAAATAAAATGACCGCGAACGAGCGGCACATCGATTCAAATAGACGCTCTAAATCGATCGGGATGGAACTCACTTTCATTTGTTTGCCTCCTTTAACTTATCATACATACATTGTACTATGATTCATGATATAACGGCAATTGAACGTACACAGTCGTTCCTTTCCCTAGTTCGCTTTCAAAGCGAACCGATCCCCCGTGTAGTTTTACAATTTGCTTAACAATTGCAATGCCAAGCCCTGTGCCGCCATGTTCGCGCGAGCGGGAGCGGTCGGTGCGGAAAAAGCGTTCGCCTAATCGTTCGATGTCCTGTTTCGACATTCCTTGTCCTGAATCGGAAATAACGAGCTCGCACATCGGATGTTTGTTTACGGTGCGTAAAGATATGTTGCCGCCAGAAGGGGTGTAGCGCAACGCATTATCAAGCAAGTTTTGCAACACTTGTTCGATGCGATCTGGATCGCCATCGACGACTAAATCATGGTCGACATCGAGAGAAAGATGGATGTCTTTTTCTTGCAAGAGCGGCTCGTATTTTTCAATCGTTTCTTCTATGAGTTGTGCGATTGAAAACGGAGTGCGCACGAGCGGATATGTGCCTTCTAATTGCGCCAAATCGAGCAAATCGCGCACAAGACGTTGCATGCGGCTCGCTTCGCGGTGAATGAGCTTCATGTATTTTTTTTGTTGTTCTTCATCTTTCGCGACGCCGTCTAATAGCGCTTCACTATATCCTTTCACATAGCTTAACGGCGTGCGCAATTCGTGGGAAACGTTCGCTAAAAATTCTTTTTTTCGTTCATCTTCTTTGGCGAGCGCATGCGCCATTTGATTGAACGCCTTCGCTAATTGTCCGATTTCATCTTCCGCTTCGACATTCACGTGGACGGAAAAATCGCCTTGCGAGACGCGATAAGCCGCTTGTTGCATATGTTGCAGCGGTTTTGTAAAATGCATCGCAATTTTCCGCCCGACAAATACAGTAATGAATAAAAAAAGGCTACCGCCGATCATGACGAACATTTGAATGCGCTCGAGCACATCTTCAATGGACGCGAGCGGAACGTACAAATATAAAATGCCCATTAGGCGATGTTCGTCTAATAGCGGAATGATGATGCCGACAATTTGACGGTCAAACGTTTGTTCATATCCTTTTTTTGTCACTGTTTTTCCGGCAAGTAGTTGTTGCCGTTCTGCTTCGCTAATAATGGAGTGATGATCAACTTCAAACGGCAAGCAGGCGCTTAATTCACGCGGATTGTTGACGAGAACAATTTCTGCGTCGGATATGTCATTGATGAAGGAAACAGTGTCGCGAAACGAGTCCGTCAGCGCACCGCCTTCATATTTTGCTGCGATGTTCATTCCTTCTTGCAACAAACGTTGTTCGACGCTTGACATATAAATGTTTTCATATATATAAACAGCAACCGTATATAAAAGCAACACCGCAAGCACTAAGAAAGCGCTAATCGTTAGCCATAGCTTTTGTTGTAAGGAAAGAGAATTAAACTGTTTCATCAAATTTATATCCCACTCCCCATACCGTTTGGATGAGTTGCCCAGCGTCGCCTAATTTAATGCGCAACGTTTTAATATGCGTATCGACTGTGCGCGTGCTGCCGACGTAATGAATGCCCCAGACGCGATCTAACAGCTGTTCACGCGTAAATACTTGACCGCGATGTTTTAAAAACAAGATGAGCAGTTCAAATTCTTTTAACGTTAAAAGAACAGGTTTTCCGTTGACCGTGACTTTTCGCGCTTTTTCATCGACAACGATCGGACCTGCTTCATATTGTAGAGCGGCGTCAGCCCCTTTCGTTCGCCGGAGTACAGCATGAACGCGCGCCACAACTTCATTCGGGCTAAACGGTTTCACGATGTAGTCGTCAGCCCCAATTTTAAGCCCATATACACGATCCCATTCATCGCTTCGAGCCGTTAAAAAAATGATAGGGACTTGCGAACGCTCGCGCACGTACATGCAAAAACGATAGCCGTCAAGTTTTGGCATCATAATATCAAGTAAAATTAAATCGACATGTCTTCGTCCGAATTGTGCAAGCCCTTCTTCGCCATCGTCTGCTTCGATGCACGTAAATCCTTCTGGCTCTAAATATAGGCGCAGCAATTCACGCATCTCTTTTTCATCGTCAATAATTAAAATCGTTGCCACGTTCATTCCTCCTTCGCATCGCGGAAAAAGATGTAAAACGGTCCGTGTCCAACAGAAACAGTATTTGTTTGTTTGAATGTTTTTTCATCAACAAAAAGTAGTTCATTGCTGTCGTAGCTTGCGATGACGAGATCGTTTTTCGCCTTTGTCATCGCAAACGGATTGGCGCCGATATTCAGCTCGCGAATTAAGCGTTTTGTGTCTCGATCAAACGCGTATAACATGTTCGATCCGTGACAAAGAACGTATATTGCTTCGTTCGTTTGAGAGAATTGAATTGGCATTGTTTCTGCTTTTACACGTGTGATGAGACGCCCATCGACAAGCGAATGGATGTATGCTTCTTGTTGAATCGTTGTTCCGCTGCCATGCCCGCCAACCCATAGCTCATTCGTTTCAGGAACGACGAAGCCGCTGACGGCAGAATTGAGCGTATCGACCGTTCGTGTCACTCGTTTTGTCGTCCTGTCAATAAACGAAATCGCGCCATTTTTAAAATGAATAATAATCCATTGGTTATGTTTGTCGTCTTCTATTACTGAAAAAGGGGACGGCGGGGTCGCGATTACATCTTTCACTTTTCCATCGAACGTCATGATTGACACCGTCCCTTTTTTTTCGTTGACGACGAGCAAGTCACGTTCGGTGACAAGCACATCCGTTACCCCTTTTTCAACGCTCCATCGTCTCGCTTCTCTTCCAGTCGATAACGTATAGGCGATTATTTCATCCATGTCTTGTCCGAATAAAACGATCGTATCGCCGTCGGGAAGAATCGCGACTTTTGTGATCGGTTTTTTCACTTGCCATGTTGTAATTAACTGTTTCGTGTTATAATCAATAAATGACAAGCTTTGTTCTTTTATATTCACGACGCCAATAATCGCCCCATCCCGTTTGATTGGGGTGTACGTTTGTGATGTGCAGCTCGTCAATAACATCACGATCATCAGCCAAAAAAAGAAACGAACACGCATCGCACAAATCCTCCATTGTATTTTAAAACTATTGTAGCAAATAGTTGTGAATATTTTGTGAAACTATTGTAACACGGAAGGGGATTCAAATGAAAAAATGGTCTTTGTTGTTTTTATTTATTTTGCTTGTTGTCGCCGGTTGTGCCAATAATACGGAAGAAGAAGAGTTGGCGTATTTAGACGTCAAAATGGCGGTCGAAGAAAAGCTTCCGGCTAATCAAGAAGTCGAGCTCGCATGTTTAGTGACATATGGCGATGAAAAAGTAACCGACGCATCAGAAGTGAAATTTGAAGTGTGGAAGCATGGCACAGAAGACCGACAAATGATTGAAGGAGAACATGTCGGCGACGGAAAATATGTCGCGCGCTATACGTTCGCAGCGAAAGGAACGTATTCCGTTGTGGCGCATGTGACGGCAAAAAATATGCATAATATGCCAAAAATTGATGTAGTTGTAGAATAAACGGCGGAAAATATTCGCCGTTTTTTTTCATATATATAGAAAAAATGGACGAGTGGGGGAGAGCGTATGTGGATGCGGGCGGTTCAAATTGCATTTGTATATGTAGGAACGGTCGTTGGAGCTGGATTTGCGACCGGAAAAGAAATTGTGCAATTTTTTACGCAATACGGTGCAATTGGGTTTGTAACGATTGCGGCAAGCGGGGGGCTATTTATTTTTTTCGGGACGCGTTTAATGACGATGGCCGCTCGGCTTCATGCCCGTTCATATGAACAGTTGAATAGTTATTTGTTTGGGAAATTAGGTTTTTTTGTCAATATATTTATGTTTATTGTGTTATTTAGTGTAACATCGGTGATGTTGTCGGGGGCGGGGGCGGTGTTTGAAGAACAGCTTCATATGCCCGCATATGTCGGGCTTGTGCTCACGATCATCCTTGCCTTTGTGACGATGTTATTTGGCTTAAACGGCATTTTAAGCGTTAATATGATTGTCGTGCCGATGATGGTTATATTTAGCTTCTGTATTGCGATGATGAACGGAAGCGACGTTGTATGGACGAAGCCGCCGCTTGCTGCTTTTTTTTCTCCGTTTTCGTATGTGGCGTTTAATTTAGCGATGGCGCAAGCCGTTCTCGTTCCGCTTGCAACGGAGGTAAAGGATGAAAAAACGATTCGTCTCGGTGGCTGGCTTGGTGGCCTGTTGCTTATGTTTATTTTATTTAGCAGCCATGTTGCCCTTTCGCTGTTGCCACAGTTGTCATCTTACAGCATTCCGATGGCGGAGGTGGTGAAACGTTCGCTTGCTTCGTTTTACTGGTTATACGTTGCCATCATTTATGGGGAAATTTTCACCTCGTTTATTGCGGGGGTGTTCGGATTGCATCGAAAATTGTCTCTTTTTTTTCGCCAGCCTTTCTTTGTCCTCGTTGCGCTTTTGTTGGCGATGTATGCGTTTAGTTTAGTCGGATACGATGCGCTTCTTACGGTATTGTATCCTTTATTTGGATATATGAGCATCATTTTTATTTTCTTGCTATTGTATCGAAAAATGCCTAGCTAGAAAAAAAGAAGTGTAGTACATTGAATGTGGGGAGGTGAATTCATGCGGAAAACGGTCATCGCGATGTTCGTTTTACTTGTTTTCTTTACGCTTGAAACGTTCCACATCATTCAATGGTACGATGCAAATGTATGGGCGCTTATTGTTTTTTCTTTTGGACTTATCGTTCATATATACGTGTTTAAGCGCGGTGTACGTGTGCATGATGCATTTCTTTTATTGCCAGCAGCCATTGCGCTATGGATGGGGGTTTTTTCATTATTTTTGCTTCATGGCGGGACGATGTACGTATTGGCGTTTACGATCGGTTTGTTCGAATGGTGGCTATTTAGCAAGGAACAATGGCTAGAAACGCCGCTTCTCGTTTGTTTCGGATGTAGCGTTGTAGCTAGTTTAGAAGAAGGGTATATGTTTTTGTTGCTTTTTGTTTTAGCGATCGGTATGGGGGCGTACGCATACTACACAAAAAAGGAGCGAGCCAATGCGCATTAGGCTCGCTTTTTTATTTTATTCCAAACCGATGTAAAATTTGTTTCAGCTGTTGCACTTCCTCCGCCAATATCGCCGCTTCTTTTGCGAGTTGATGAACGCTTGACGCTTGTTGTTCCAGCCCGCTTGCTGTTTCATGAACGATTTTTGTAAAGTCGTTGGCGATCATATAAATATCTGCAATCGCTTCGTGTAGTTCGTTTCCTTCTTTTGTCGTTTGTTGCATGAGCGTTCGGTTTCGTTGGCTTAACGCGTTTAGCTCATGTGACATCGTTTGAAAATAAGCAATGCTTTCGGTCAGTTTTGTTAAGGAAGCGGTCGTTTCGTCGATCGTATTCGCTTGTTTCGTGACCGCATGTGCGACGCTTGATAGTTGATTGTACGTATTCGCAAGCGATGATAAAATTTCATGTGCGAAAGCGTTCGTATGTTCCGCAAGTTTCCGCACTTCTGAGGCAACGACGGCAAATCCTTTTCCAGCTTCTCCTGCTCGTGCTGCTTCAATGGAAGCGTTTAACGCTAACATGTTCGTTTGTTCCGCAATTGCCGTAATGGCGGACACTTTTTGAATGAGATTATCCGCTTCTTTCGCGACCGTTTGAATTTGTTTGGCGGTGTCGTTCATTTGTTGTTTTGTTTCGTTCATTTGTTGTTCAATGGCTTGCATATGGGTATATCCTGTTTGGGCAGAGTGAAATGTCGTTTGCGCCCGTTCGACGACTTGTTCAATATCTGTTTGGACGGTATGCATATAATCAAGCATCGTTTGAATGCGTTGTTTCGCTTCATCGACAAATGTCGTTTGTTTTTGCGCCCCTTCACGAAACGTCTCCATGGTGGCTGATACTTCATCGAACGCCTCGGCAATTCGTTTCGCTTCCTCTTTTTGTTCGTGGCTCACATGTTCAACGGAGTGGGTTGCCTTTGCGATTTGTTGTAAAATCATGCGCAAACCGAGAATCACTTTGTTAATTTCATAGCCAATTTGATGAAAAGCGTTGCGCTTTCCGACTGTCTTCACTTCGGTATGAAGCTGTCCGGATGAGACGGCACGGGTGACGTGATACCACGCGTGCAGGCGATTTGTAATCGTACGGTAAAATGAAAAAGAAACGAGAAAACCGATCAAACCGGTGGCACTCGCCAGCAGCAATGTTTGTTTGAACGGCAGATGCATCATAAACGCAACAATTAAAAGAGCGATAACGGGCAATAAGACAATCGTGCCAAACCACATTTCTATATACGGCTGATGGATGAGACGTCCCATGCGCAAATTAAAGCGCTTTCCATTTTGTTCGAAAAGTGGACATGCCGCATCAATGAGCACTTCACCTGTATTTCGTTTATACAGCTGCAATAGTGGGGTAGTTGTCTTCGCACATTTTTTTCCTACTTCGTCGTCAAACACCATTCCTTCGCGCAAACGGTTCGTATGCACAACACCTTTTCCGTCTTCATCGACGATGACGAAATATTCATCGCGTTCGAGATGGCGGTCTAATACGTCGCGCAACGAATCGAGTTGTTGAGCGAGCGGTTCGTCTAATCGCATCGTTCGTTTTACTTCTTTCGCCACTCGTTGTACTTTTTGTAGTGCTTTTTTCGCTTGTTTCGATTGTAACAAGATTCTCTCCCCCTTTTCCCCTTATTTCAAATATACACAATTTTCAAACGATGAAAAAGACATAAAAAAGGAAAATGAACAAATGATAAAAAGGGAGGTGAGACGAATGACTCAATCGAAAAGACAAAAAGAGCGACAATGGACCGTTCGTAAACAAGCACAAAATGAGCCGCACGGGAAAGTGAAGTCGTTTGAACAATTAGCAAAAGAGGAAAAATAAATAGAAAAGGCTGTCCAAAAGAAGTTTGTGACAGCCTTTTGTTTCATTATCTTGCTTTTAACGCACGAATTTCGTTTTCATGTATAAGTGACTGAAGCGCAAGCGACTGAATAGCAAGTTCATGTCGCGCTTGGGTTGCGATGACATCATCTAGTTTTTGGGACATTTCAGCGAGGTTTTGCTTGATCGTTGATATTTCATTTACTGCTTCTAACGTTTCTAGCACAGCTTGTTTAATGAGAGGAATGTCTGCGACGTCATCTTTTGTGGCCATACGTTGTTCAATGCTAATGATGTCATCTTTCGTGGCCATCGTTTGTTCGATGTGCTCGATTCGCTTGTCCATGGCAGCGATGTCATCTTTTGTGGCCATACGTTGCTCAATGCTAATGATGTCATCTTTCGTGGCCATCGTTTGTTCGATGTGCTCGATTCGCTTGTCCATGGCAGCGATGTCATCTTTTGTGGCCATACGTTGCTCAATGCTAATGATGTCATCTTTCGTGG
>NZ_JAHZOE010000100.1:0-265 GCF_019448545.1 Anoxybacillus sp. ST4
CAGTGTGGCCGATCACCCTCTCAGGTCGGCTACGCATCGTCGCCTTGGTGAGCCGTTACCTCACCAACTAGCTAATGCGCCGCGGGCCCATCCTGTAGCGACAGCTTGCGCCGTCTTTCAACGAAACATCATGCGACATTTCGTATTATCCGGTATTAGCACCGATTTCTCGGTGTTATCCCCGTCTACAGGGCAGGTTGCCCACGTGTTACTCACCCGTCCGCCGCTAACGATTCAAAAGCAAGCTTTCGAATCGTCCGCTCGA
>NZ_JAHZOE010000101.1:0-265 GCF_019448545.1 Anoxybacillus sp. ST4
GCGCCAGATCCTAAGTCTGGTGCGTCTGCCAATTCCGCCACACCCGCATAATGGTGAGCCATGGAGGACTCGAACCTCCGACCCTCTGATTAAAAGTCAGATGCTCTACCTGCTGAGCTAATGGCTCATTTTTTTGTTTTGCCCGGCAACGTCCTACTCTCGCAGGCGGTGTCCCGCCAACTACCATCGGCGCTGGAGAGCTTAACTTCCGTGTTCGGGATGGGAACGGGTGTGACCTCTCCGCCATCGTCACCGAGCAAACATA
>NZ_JAHZOE010000102.1:0-264 GCF_019448545.1 Anoxybacillus sp. ST4
CGAGAGATCGGGCGTTCCCCCTTCGGGGGGACAGGGTGACAGGTGGTGCATGGTTGTCGTCAGCTCGTGTCGTGAGATGTTGGGTTAAGTCCCGCAACGAGCGCAACCCTCGACCTTAGTTGCCAGCGAGTCAAGTCGGGCACTCTAAGGTGACTGCCGGCTAAAAGTCGGAGGAAGGTGGGGATGACGTCAAATCATCATGCCCCTTATGACCTGGGCTACACACGTGCTACAATGGGCGGTACAAAGGGTTGCGAACCCGCG
>NZ_JAHZOE010000103.1:0-255 GCF_019448545.1 Anoxybacillus sp. ST4
CTTTTCAACGTGCGTGGGTTCGGGCCTCCAGTAGGTATTACCCTACCTTCACCCTGGACATGGGTAGATCACCTGGTTTCGGGTCTACGACCTCGTACTATACGCCCTATTCAGACTCGCTTTCGCTGCGGCTCCGTCTTTTCGACTTAACCTCGCACGAGATCGTAACTCGCCGGTTCATTCTACAAAAGGCACGCCATCACCCATAAACGGGCTCTGACTACTTGTAGGCACACGGTTTCAGGTTCTCTTTCA
>NZ_JAHZOE010000105.1:0-255 GCF_019448545.1 Anoxybacillus sp. ST4
GGGAACGTATTCACCGCGGCATGCTGATCCGCGATTACTAGCGATTCCGGCTTCATGCAGGCGAGTTGCAGCCTGCAATCCGAACTGAGAGCGGCTTTTTGGGATTGGCTCCCCCTCGCGGGTTCGCGACCCTTTGTACCGCCCATTGTAGCACGTGTGTAGCCCAGGTCATAAGGGGCATGATGATTTGACGTCATCCCCACCTTCCTCCGACTTTTAGCCGGCAGTCACCTTAGAGTGCCCAACTGAATGCTG
>NZ_JAHZOE010000106.1:0-255 GCF_019448545.1 Anoxybacillus sp. ST4
AACATCCTGGTTGTCTAAGCAACTCCACATCCTTTTCCACTTAACGTACACTTTGGGACCTTAGCTGGTGATCTGGGCTGTTTCCCTCTTGACCACGGATCTTATCACTCGTAGTCTGACTCCCGAGCATAAGTCATTGGCATTCGGAGTTTGACTGAGTTCGGTAACCCGATGAGGGCCCCTAGCCCAATCAGTGCTCTACCTCCAAGACTCTTCACTCGAGGCTAGCCCTAAAGCTATTTCGGGGAGAACCAG
>NZ_JAHZOE010000107.1:0-255 GCF_019448545.1 Anoxybacillus sp. ST4
CTATCAACCTTGTCATCTTCAAGGGATCTTACTCGCTTGACGCGATGGGAAATCTCATCTTGAGGGGGGCTTCACGCTTAGATGCTTTCAGCGCTTATCCCTTCCGCACATAGCTACCCAGCTGTGCCCCTGGCGGAACAACTGGTACACCAGCGGTGCGTCCATCCCGGTCCTCTCGTACTAAGGACAGCTCCTCTCAAATTTCCTACGCCCGCGACGGATAGGGACCGAACTGTCTCACGACGTTCTGAACCC
>NZ_JAHZOE010000108.1:0-255 GCF_019448545.1 Anoxybacillus sp. ST4
ACATCAGACTTAAGGAACCGCCTGCGCGCGCTTTACGCCCAATAATTCCGGACAACGCTTGCCACCTACGTATTACCGCGGCTGCTGGCACGTAGTTAGCCGTGGCTTTCTCGTTAGGTACCGTCATCGTAACGCCAGTTACTACGTTACTTGTTCTTCCCTAACAACAGAGCTTTACGACCCGAAGGCCTTCTTCGCTCACGCGGCGTTGCTCCGTCAGACTTTCGTCCATTGCGGAAGATTCCCTACTGCTGC
>NZ_JAHZOE010000109.1:0-255 GCF_019448545.1 Anoxybacillus sp. ST4
ACGTATAAGCTCGTCAAAGGAGACGCTAAGCGTCAAGCTGCTTTTCAAAGAGAACTTGAATTTATAAAAAAAAACTAATTACCGAGAATGCCATGCTGTTTTATGTGGATGAGACACATGTTCGTGCTTATCAAGCGCTACGTACGACATGGGCAGAAGTAGGAAATCAAAAACACGTGCCGAGCTACGGTCACCACGCCCACGTTTCTATTTTTGGCGCCGTCGATGTTCAACAAGGCGATGTGGTATTTCATC
>NZ_JAHZOE010000011.1:0-76520 GCF_019448545.1 Anoxybacillus sp. ST4
CAGAACGATATTGCCCAATCGATCACTCGTTTTGAACAGCACGTCTTACAGCACCCAGATGAGGTGTTACGCCGCATCGGGTGTGCTGCGTGAATCAGAGGTTAAAATGTCAATTTGGATGTATATAAATCAAGAAAAACATAAATCATATTTTTATAATTTTCCAAGGTGAAAGCATTATTTCCTTCTAATTGTCTTTCTTTTAATTCAAGGCTTAACTTTTCTAATTGTGTTTTATGTTCGATCAGCTGTTTGTAGTTATATTCATCTTGATGAATCAAGTAGCTACTTAAAAAGCGGACGTTTTCTTGTGTCTCAAGTGAAATTTGCTTATATAAAAAAATGCGTTGCATCATGACATCGTAGCTTTCTTGTACTTTTTTTCCGTTTTGAAAAATGAAAAATGCGATGCAATTCAGTAAAAGAACGAGAAGCGGAATAAAAACAAACAATTTTGTTCGAATTTTCATTTGTTTCTCCCCTGCTGAACGTTTTGGCGGTCAATAACTTCAATCGAAGTAAAATGTTCTTTACGAATTTGTTTTCCTGAGAGATGATCGACCATGAGTTTTACTGCCGAATAACCCATATCGTAAGGCTTTTGAACGACCGTTGCGACAATATCTCCGTTTTTTATTGCTTCTATCGTTTCTTCCACATCATCAAAACCGAAAATTTGAATGTCATTCCGATGTAAATTTTTCGTAGCCATCCGAATACCGATCGCATCTAGTGCACTCGTGCCAACCATAACAGAAATGTTTGGGTGTTTTCGCAACATTTGCTCGGCTTGAATGGAAGCTTGAATGCGCGAAATGTTTGATGATGCAACTGAAACGACTTTCAGTCGCGGATGTTGGTGAATAACAGATAAAAATCCTTGCAAACGTAAACGTTGATTTTCGGACGTATCCGTCCCGATTATAACCCCGATCAACCGCTCTCCTTCAATTCGAGAAACAACAGCCTGTCCGAGCAATTGCCCTGCTTCAAAATTGTTTGTTCCAACATAGGCGATGCGACGACTTTTTGGAGCGTCAGCATCGATTGTGATCACAGGTATATTCCGTGAAATAGCTTTATCAATAAGCGGCGTAAACGCTTCATCTTTTAAGTTTTGAACAATGATACCATCAACGCGAGATGCAATTGCTTTTTCTAACAATTTCACTTGCTCGTCGATACTTGTTCGAAGCGGACCGATATATTCGATATCGACATTATACTGTTTTGCTGCCTCTTTTGCCCCCCTCTCAATTTCTCTCCAATACGGATTATCAAACACTTGAGATATTAAAATAATGTGCGGAAGATGAGATGCTGGTTTTTGTTCATGTTGTAGCTTGGCTACTGTTTTTTCAAGCTGTTTTGTTACGGTAATAAAGTGAAAAAAAACATATAAAAACAGAACAAACAATATAATAAGACTTATCGTCCATTTTTTTCGCGTCATCGTCGTCACCTAATTTTACTATAATCTGTTTTGATAACGTTTACAATTATTTTTAAAGCGACAGATTTCCTGTCGCTTTACACGGTAAATCGATTGGTCGTTTCTTTCATCTTTTCTGCAATGTCATACAACCGTTGAGCCGTTGCAGCTACTTCTTGGGCTGATGCGGTTAATTCCTCTGACGATGCAGTTACTTCTTCTGTCGCTGCTGAGTTTTCCTCAGCTACCGCGCTGATTTGTTCAATACGCGCGACTACTTTATCTTTCTCTCTCACAATTTCATCCATTGCCTGCTCAGTAGAAATAAGCAATGGGGCGATCTGGCTAATTGATGTTAAAATGTCAGCGAACGAACGGACGGTCTTCTCAACGGCATTGGCTTGTTCTTTAATAAAATGCTCTACTTCAGTCGATGTATGAATCACGTCATCTGTGTTTTTGCTAATTGATGTAATAAGTTGAACAATATCCTCTGTAAATGATTTGGACTGTTCAGCTAACTTGCGCACTTCATCTGCCACAACGGCAAACCCTTTTCCTGCCTCCCCTGCACGTGCTGCTTCAATTGCTGCATTTAAAGCTAATAAGTTCGTTTGATCCGAAATTGTAGAAATCATCTCTGTAATTCCGCTAATTTTTTGTACAGATGTCGTTAATGTTCGAACATGACTTGTCACCGTTTCAAACGCTTGCTTAATTTGTTGTATAGAAGAAATTAGCACATCCATTTCATGTTTACCGACGTCTGCCCGTTCGGACGTACGAAGCGTTTCTTGTTTGACATTTTCAAGTTCTACATATACACGCTCCACTTTTTCAGTTAAGTAAGAAAGTGAATGTGTCATATCCGCTAAATCGTTCGCTTGCGCTGCTGCCCCTTGCGACACTTGTTCCATCGTTGCTGCTACTTCTTCCGTAGATGCAGACATCTGCTGTGAAGTAGCAGATAATGCACTTGACTGTTGATCAATCTCATCCGCCTGTATTTGGATATGAAAAGCCATATCACGAAGTGCTTGCTTTGTTTCATGAAGCGCACGTGCCATTTCACCAAACTCATCTTTCGAATGAAGAAGTGTTTCCGGCAATTGCTTACTAAAGTCACCACTAGCTATTTGTTGGAGATGTTGTTTTGTAATACGTAGCGGCTTCATAATTCGAACAGAAACAAATAAGTGATATGCAATTACCCCTACAATGATAAACAGTATAGAAATGCCAATAACTTTTACAATCACACTATTAATCTCTTGGTTAACAACGTGTTTGGGCATGCCAACAAAAAACATACCGATTACTTCGTTGCGGTCGTTTTTAATTGGCAAATAGCTTGTTACATATGATTCTCCAAGGACATTCGCCTCACCTATGTAATCATTTCCTTTTTCAATAACTTCATGTACAACTTTCGGATCTGCCTTTGTTCCTACTTGCCTTTCACCATCTTTTACAATCGTTGTTGTAACACGTTCATCGTTCAAAAAAATAGTACTATCTGCATTAACAACTTCCTTGACATAGTCGATCACAGATTCGTTCCCGTTAATTTTTATGTCTCCTTTATATAGCGCACCGTCTTTGATTTGCCATCCCCCATCAAATTTCGCATCAATGAGCTTCAAAGCCAGTTGGGCGTTTGTCGTTATGACCTTGTTGGCGATTAATGATTGAAATTGAACATAAATCATACCGTTAATAAGCCCAACTAATAAAAAAACGGTAAGAATATATACCGCTACAATTTTTCCACGCGTCTTCATCATTGTCCCCTCCACTTTTGTGAATCAACGAGCAACACTATTTTATCAAACGAAAGAAAAATAAACATCTATTTTCATGATTTTTTACGATGGAGGGACGATTTTTCGTTTCCCTAAAACGAGGACAGTCGCAATAATCAATATGCTCCCTATCGTTTGATAAAAACCAAACGATACTTGTAAAAATAACATGGAGGCAACAATAGCTGACAAAGGCTCTACACTAGATAAAATGCTCGATTCTGTCGGAGATAAATGCCGAATGCTCTCAATAAACAGTAAAAAAGCCAACAATGTTCCACATATGACAATAAAAGAAATAACAATCATTGTTTGAAAATCAAGTGTTACAAACGGAGCAAAGAGCGAATCGACAGCTGGGATGATAGTCACTCCTCCGATCACCATTGCCCAGCCAACAATGATAAGAGAATCCCACTTTTTTAATAATTTAGCTGAACAAATTGTATAAAATGCGAGAAGCAATCCGGATACCATTCCCCAAAAAAACGAAAGAAAAGATATATTTAACTCTCTTAATTTTCCATTTGTCAATAATAGAAACGTGCCGCAAATAGCTAAAATAAGCGCACTCCAAACGGGGATGGACGGCCGTTTTCGGTCACGTATGAAAAAATATAAGACAATATAAATAGGCGCTAAATATTGCAGTAACGTTGCGGCAGCCGCATTACCATATGCGATGGAAAGAAAGTATGTATATTGTACACCGAGCATTCCTACTAGACTAAATAAAATAAGCAACACCCAACTACTCCGCTCACGCCAAATGTGGAACAGAGGAACACCTCGAAACGATGCAAAAGCTAATAGACAAAGCCCTGAGATCATCATCCTCACACAAACAAGCCATTCTGTCCCTACATGTTTTTGTTGGAACACCCATTGTGCCGCTGTTCCTGAGAGTCCCCACATCGTTGCCGCGACAATGACCATCCATAAACCTTTTCCGCGCTTTGACATTATCCTCAACCTCTCATTCGTATATATCCCCATTATAAAAAAAAGAAAAATTTTGTAAATACAAATGTTTCTTGATTGAAAAAACAGACTTGCATTCCTTTTCACCATTTGTCAAAATCAAAATATGTTTAAAACGAAAACGGGCGAGGGAGTAAAGCTGTGAAATCTCGAAAATTATCGCGTCTATCAACCGTCCAGCTTATTGTTTTATTTTACTTTACAGCTGTTTGTATATCGACATTTTTACTATGGCTTCCTATTTTTCATCAACCTGGGGTAGAACTTCATTTTGTTGATGCGCTCTTCACGGCAGTAAGCGCCATCAGTGTGACAGGGCTAACCGTCGTATCGACAGCGGATACGTTTAATACGCCGGGTGTATTTGTATTAGCTTTTATTCTTCAATTCGGTGGAATTGGGATTATGGCACTTGGTACATTTATTTGGCTTATGTTTGGAAAAAAAATCGGCTTTCGTGAGCGCCAATTGATTATGACCGATCAAAATCAATCAACATTTTCAGGATTAGTAAAGTTAATGAAAGAAATTTTAACGCTCATTATCGCGATTGAAATGGTTGGTGCCGTCATTTTGGGGATTTATTTTCTTCGTTATTTTCCATCGTGGCAGGACGCTTTTTTTCAAGGCTTTTTTGCATCGGTGAGCGCAACGACAAACGCCGGATTTGATATTACGGGGCAGTCGCTTATTCCATTTGCTGACGATTATGTTGTACAAGCGATACATATGATTTTACTCGTGTTAGGAGCCATCGGGTTTCCTGTGCTCATTGAAGTTAAAGAATTTTTATTCTATCGTCAAAAAAGACAATATCGTTTTTCCCTTTTTACGAAATTAACAACCGTTACATTTTTTCTTCTTGTTTTATTCGGAACATGTTCTATTTTATTGATTGAATCGCATCGTTTTTTCGCAAACAAAGCTTGGCATGAATCACTCTTTTATGCGTTATTTCAGTCGATCTCTTCCCGTAACGGCGGATTAGCGACCATGGATGTGGCTGAATTTTCTGAACCGACATTGCTTATTTTAAGCGCACTTATGTTTATTGGTGCTTCCCCAAGCAGCGTAGGAGGAGGGATTCGGACGACGACGTTTGCGATTATCGTGTTAACTATTTTCTTTTACGCGAAAGGAAAAGATTCCATTAAAGTATTCCAACGTGAAATTCATCATGAAGATATATTAAAATCGTTTATTGTGTTTGGAACGGCTTCCATTCTTTGTTTTTTAGCTGTCGTACTTCTTTCCTTTTCGGAGCCGTTTACCATGATAGAAATTGTCTTTGAAGTATGCTCCGCTTTTGGAACGACAGGTTTGTCCATGGGCATCACATCACAACTAAGTACATTCGGGAAGTTAGTTATTACTGTTTTGATGTTTATCGGACGGATCGGTATTTTATCATTTTTATTTCTTATTCGTGGCAACAATCAAAAAGAAACGTATCATTATCCAAAAGAGCGCATTATTATTGGTTAAAAAGCGAAGGCATTTATACACCTTCGCTTTTTAATATATGTTCTTTTTTATGAAACATCGTATACATAATCAACAGAAACGAAAAGATTCCGAACAAGACGACCATATGTTCTAATCCAATCGTATCTAACAAAAACCCAGAAATCAACAATACAATTTGAAAGGTTACACGATCAAACATATTTTTAAACGAAAAAAAGCGACCATGATACGTTTTTGGAACGTTTGTTTGAAAGATGGTCGCAACCATTGGGAAAAAGCAACCGACACATATCCCAAACAACCCAAAAGAGGCAAGCGACACCCATTTCATATGGGCGACATATAAAGATAATTGTGCGAAAGCAATAAAACAAGCTAATCCGTACATCCATTTCACATATGCGTGCTCACGAGCGACATATTTAATGAAAAAAGCACCGAACAAAAACCCGACCCCTTCAACAGTATACAGCCATCCTTTAATTGACGGATCGTGCTGCAATTCACTAATATTGATGACCATTAAGTTAAATCCACCAATGAACAGCTGTGGTACAACCGTCAAAACGATGGCAATATACACAATCGGCAGTTGACGAACGATGGGGAATATGTCTGTAAACCGCTGTTTTTCTTTCTTTTCATCGCGCGTTTCCCGTCTTTCCTCCTTGATATCGATAAAAAATGTAAGCAAAAAAAGCAAAATGTACGCAATCATCGCCCCAATATATAACGCCCATAAGCTCGTAATCATAAGAAGCGCTCCGCCAAATGCGGTGCCGGCAATGCGGGACAAAGCGGAGATATTCATATGTATGCCATTTATAGTCATTAGTTGTTTCTCATCACGAACAACAAGCGGAATAATTGCTTGTAATGTCGGAAAATAAAACGCTGCCGCTATTTGAATTGAAATCATAAAGCAAACCATAAGAAAAATAGATTCATATGTTAAGGCAAATAACATAAATATGACGCTACATATACGTCCGATACCCGCATAGAGAAGGATACGCTTTTTCGCATATGTATCGATCCATTTCCCCGCTATCGGACTGACGATAACACTAGCAAGCAAACCAGAAAATAAAATGAGCGATTTTACAAAATCAGAAGGAACGTGCTTCTGCATAAACTCTAAATTCCCGATAATTCCAAGCCATAAACCGACTCCGACAATAAACTCCCCAATAAAAATGAGCATGACATTTTTATTTTTCCACATCGATCTTTCCCCTTCTCCCGTCTCTAACTTCCAATGCATGTATTCCATTTTACAATAAAACGGAGAAAGATGCATAAAAAATAAGACTGGCGATGCGCCAGTCTTATTCTACTTCCCCTTCCCAATTCAGCATGCCACCAACCATGTTTTTCACACGGAAACCTCGTTCAGATAGCCATTCGCATGCTAATGCGCTTCTGCCTCCTGAATGGCAAACGACGACGTATGTTTTGTTTTGGTCAAGTTCGTTTAAACGAGCAAACAGCTGTCCGAGTGGAATGTGGCGAGCACCCGGAATTTTTCCTGTTGCTACTTCATGTGCTTCACGAACGTCTAACACTTCAACATTTGTTTCATGACGTAGCGTATCTGCTTCTGTTGGCAAAATATTTTCAAACATGTAAATCCCCCTTATTTTACACTTGAATACAGTTTATAACCACCGTCTAAATTTTTAGCTTTAAATCCATGCTCTTGTAAAATGCGCGTTGCTAAATAGCCACGTAAACCAACTTGGCATGTGACGTAAATCGTTTGATCTTTCGGCAATTCATGGAGACGATCGCGCAAGTCATCAAGCGGAATATTGATGCTGCCCGGAATTGCTCCTCTCGTTTCTAGCTCTTTCGGTGTGCGAACATCAATGAGCAACCCACCGTCGGCGACGATGTCGTCAATTTCATGCCATTGTACCGTTTCAACCATCCCATCAAGCACGTTCGATGCCACATACCCAGCCATGTTTACTGGATCTTTCGCCGATGAAAACGGTGGAGCATATGCCAGTTCTAAATCAGGTAAATCATATACCGTTAGTCCGCCTTTAATCGCTGTGGCGATGACATCAATGCGCTTGTCAACTCCATCTTGTCCGACCGCTTGCGCCCCGTAAATACGCCCTTGCCGATCGAAAATTAACTTTAACGTCATTTGAGTAGCACCTGGATAGTAGCTAGCATGGCTCATTGGATGAACGTGAACAACTTCATAATCAATGCCGTGATGTTTCAATACTTTTTCATTTAGTCCTGTTGCCGCAACTGTCATATGGAAAACTTTCGCAATCGATGTACCGAGCGTTCCATTGTATTTGACATCACGACCGTTAATGTAGTCAGCGACAAGTCGACCTTGACGGTTGGCTGGCCAAGCAAGCGGAACGAACGTTTCAAATCCATGGACGTAACTTTTTACTTCAATTGCGTCGCCGATAGCAAAAATGTTCGGATCAGATGTTTGCAAATGCTCGTTCACTTTAATGGCACCACGAAAACCAAGTTCCAGCCCCGCTTCTTTCGCCAACTGACTTTCTGGCTGAACTCCAATCGCTAAAATAATCATATCTGTATCGATCGCGCGACCGCTTTTTAATACGACACGTCTTCCTTCGTTTTCAAACGCTTGCACACCATCTTCTAAAATTAATTCCACCCCATGCTCCTTCATGTGCGTATGCACAATAGCTGCCATTTCGTAATCAATTGGCGCCATTACTTGATTGGCCATCTCTACAAGCGTTACATGTACGCCTCGCTCTGTTAAGTTTTCAGCCATTTCTACACCGATAAAGCCTCCACCAATGACGACAGCACGTTTCGGCTTTTCGTCGTCAACAAATGAACGAATGCGATCGGTATCCGGTACGTTGCGCAACGTAAACAGCGCTTTCGCTTGATCTATTCCTGGAATAGGCGGAACAATTGGCTTCGCTCCCGGTGATAAAATGAGGACATCGTATGGCTGTTCATATTGTTCATTTGTTTGTAAATTCCTTACTGTTACCGTTTTTCGTTCACGATGAATAGCTGTCACTTCACTTAAATTGCGTACATCAATACGAAATCGTTTCGACATGCCGTCGACCGTTTGTACGAGTAGCTTACTTCTTTCTTGAATAACATCCCCGATGTAATACGGAAGTCCGCAGTTTGCAAACGAAATATATTCACCACGTTCAAACATAATAATTTCATCTTTCTCACTTAACCGACGTAAACGAGCGGCGGCAGAAGCTCCCCCGGCTACACCGCCGACAATGACGATTTTTTTCATCATATATCCCCTCCATATACAGGTACGTGTAAATGTATTATACCAAATAAACCTTCGGCAAAGTTTGAACAGTTAGTGACATTTTACCATATCCCATTTACGAACATTTCCTTTTTCTTTTATATAATATCCTTTGACAGAAAAATGATAACGTCTTAACAGGCGAATAGCGACATTTTTCTCTAAAGCATCGTTCGCAATGACAATCACTTCACGGTGCGGAATCGTTTCATAATAACGTTTCAAATACGCAACTGGAATGCGATGTGCCTTATCGATATCATCTGCTTCATTGTAGTCGCGCACATCGAGTATTGTAACATGTTTATGTGTAGGTAACATTTGCAGTTCCTTTACACCCCGAACAGGTACGTATCGATAATATAAAGCATATAACATGAACATCAAAATAAACGCATAAGTCATGTTGTCTACCTCCCTTACACATCATACCCTAATAGGTATATAAAATCAATAAAAAAAGAGCTGATTTTACTCAGCCCTTTTTAGTGTAAGTAACCGCTGTTTTAACTGTTCCTCCATCTCAATCAGTTCCTGTTCCACCTGTTGACGTTTCATGCGCCCTTCTTGTTGAATTTTTAACGTTTCTTCAAGCGTCACTAACAAATTTTCCTGTGTTTTTTTCAATGTTTCAATGCTGACAAGTCCTTCCTCGTTTTCTTTTGCTGCTTCAATCGTGTTCATTTTTAACATCTCTGAGTTACGCAACAGCAATTCATTCGTCGTTTTTGTTACCGCTTTTTGCGCTTCCACCGCCTTCTTTTGGCGAAGCAACGTTAATGCGATGACGAGTTGGTTTTTCCAAAGCGGAATGGCGGTTAAAATGGACGATTGAATGCGCTCGACTAACGTTTGATTGACATGTTGAATGAGTCGAATTTGCGGTGCTGTTTGAATCGTAATTTGACGGCTTAATTTTAAATCGTGAATGCGCTTTTCAAGACGATCAGTAAATTGGATCATATCATTAACTTCTTGTACATCCATTTGATTTTGTGACTGTAACGCTTTTTTCTCTAGCTCTGGAATCGTTTT
Organism: Anoxybacillus sp. ST4; assembly: GCF_019448545.1. Lineage (NCBI taxonomy): Bacteria > Bacillati > Bacillota > Bacilli > Caryophanales > Anoxybacillaceae > Anoxybacillus > Anoxybacillus sp. ST4. The sequence continues at coordinate 10,016 of NZ_JAHZOE010000011.1, forward strand.
TGTCCGCAGTTGTTCTAGTTTTATTTCAGCGGCGGCAATGTAAATGTTTAATGCATCAAAATATTCTTTGTTTTTTTCATATAACGTTTCTAACATCATGATGTCACGAAATAACATTTGACGATGTTTGTCGAGTTGATCCGCAATTCGATCAATTTCAACGCCTAGCTTTTGATATTTAGATAAAATATGTTGAACAGACTGTGTGACAGATTGAAACATGCGTGCTAAAAAACTTTTTTTATTTATTGTAAAATCTTCTACATTTACTTCTTTCATCTTTGTCATCAGCTCATGAATAATCTCTCCAACAGGACCAGCATCTTTTTTTTGCACATGATTTAAAATAGAATGCGAAAAGCGTGACAACTCTGCCTGTGCAGCTACACCGTACTGTAAAATCGCCTGGTGGTTGCGCGGATCAATTTGCTCTGCAAGCGCTAGCGCTTTTTGTCGATGTTCCTCTTTTAATTGATCAATTAGACGCGAAGATGGTGACTTTTCACTCGCTTCTATCACTTCTCCAAATGGATTGGCAAGTAGCGAATCGATCGAACTTGTCCAAAGTACTTCATCGTTTTTGTTCATGCTTTTTCTCCTCCATCATTGTTACTGTATGTTTCGTTGGCAAAGAAAGAGATTCTTCTGTTGCAATCGTATGTTTCACAAGTTTTACTTCCGTTTGTAAATCAAACAAGTCTTCTTCAAGCATGTCCAACAGTTGATTTTCTGCTTTCGTCAGTGCAAGGTCAAGCGCTTGTTCTGCCTCACTGATCGCTTGGCGAATATCATCGTTTTTCACCGGCTGCTTCATTAAATAAATATATTTATCAATAATTGTGACAATTGAATCTAACGTCGTGTTAAAAAACGGTTGCGCGACAGCTAAACGATCCGGTTGTTTTTCAATAATTTCAACCATTTTTTGACAGATGGAGTATAAACGAGAAAGCTTAGAAAACATCGAAATCGAACGAATTCGCCATAAACTTTGTCCGATTTTCCGCACCTTTTTTTTCGCGTCTTTCAACCGCTCATCTTTCGAACGATGAGATACATGTTTCTTCTCTTTTTTCTTCATATAAATTGAATACATCACCCCTATACTTGCCCCGATCAAAAATGAAACAGGAAACGGTAAACGAAACGCCAACAATGAAATAAGGGCGCTAAATAAACCAACATTCCATGATACAAACCACCGCCATATCGTCCGAATGAACCGTTTCATTGTTGTCCTCCCATCGTCTATGATCCTTTATTTTACTATGATTTTTTATGAAATGGAAATGATGATTATATTACGTATCGACAGAAAGAAGTGTTTCAATTGTTCATAAAAAAAGACGCAACATGTCGTTGCATCTACTCATTCGAATTGAAATGAACGATACGAATCCGCTCTCCCCCAAAAAGCAATAGTTGCTTCGTCTGTTCGTGTTCATCTGTAACTAATTTTAGCTCGTATAACCCCGGAATATATGATCCTACTTTCGTTAATGATACATTTGTCTCTCCGACATCCGTATCGTTAATAAAAATGCGAGCCCCTTTTTCATTTGTTTGCACATATACGTGATACAATGCCGGCTCAAATTTGTACACTCCTTGCGACAATTTCATGAGAAAAACTGGAGGAGTTGACGTTAATCCTTTTATGTAAACTCGATCGTCTTGCTGTTGCTTCAATTCTTTTCTAATTTGCTCATAACCTTCAGGATGTTTGCGCAAATATGCAAACAACGGTAAAAGAGTGTCATCACTTTCCAACGGAATATCGATGAATTGTCGCAACGTATGTACATCTTCTTGGCGTAGCGCTGTCATAAATTGCTCAATTACTTTTTGCTCACCTGTCTCTTTTTTTGTCATTCCCCATACACTGACGACACACACGCTTACAACGAGTAATAAAACGGAGACAATATGTGTCCGCTTTCGTTTTCGTCGTTCGCTTCGTGTCATCGCTTCGTCTTGTAATCCCCCTTGTTCACTCACACGTATTTCCCCTCTTTTTCTCATCATATTTACATCATCATATGTATGAAAAGAAAAGGGAAAATATGAGAAAAAGAAGGGACTTTACATCATATATGTACATCAGTAGTCACGTGATGTCAATGACAACGTGACCACTTCTCTATACATCGTTTGTTTCAATTACCCACTAACAAGATGACTTTCCTTCCATCATTTGAAACATAACAGCATACAACCATGCACTACATATAGCAAGTAACATTAAAACAAAAAATGTCCAATGATACGCAAACGGCAACGTTAAAACGAGCGGAGCAATCATACGACCAAGCGTAAAACGCAAGCTCGCCGCTGCAAAATATTGTCCTCGCATATGATCAGGGGCTAATCTAGCGACAAATGTTTGTTGTAAACCAACCGTCATAAGTTCCGCAAGTGTAAATATACCGATTAAAATGACCATGATCCAAAGCGATGTCGTTTGACCGAAAAAGAAAATAGCGAGTCCATACAAAAGAGAGGACCATACAAGTACCGACTTTTCTTTGTAGTTTCCCATCCATTTCGTTACCGCCACCGTAAATAAAGCAACAAGCAATCCATTTTCAGCAATAAGTACACTAAATGCTTTTTCTCCGCTCAACGAAAGTGACCAATGACCGGTAGAAATTAACGTTTGCTCTGAAACAACGTCTTTCACATACACAGGGATTAAAATATCAAGTTGCATAAACGTTTGGGCAACGAGGACACCAGCAATGATAAACAAAAGAAACGTGCGGTCTTTCGCAATAAGACGATAATTTTTTAATTGCTCAACAAAAAAGGTGTACCATGTTCCTGTCGTTTTCGCCCACAACGGTGCCGTTTCCTCTAAGTAAATGAACAAAACGGTAGCGACAATTGCACAAAATATTCCGGCAACGAGCAGTAAGTAAAAAAAATGTTGTGGATAAAAGATTCCTCCAAGTAGCGGACCAATAACGACCATCACATTATTCATCGTGTAAAATACAGCAAATACACTACTTTGATCCTTTTCTGCCACGACATCAGCAACCATCGCTTGACTAGCAGGCCAATAAAGTGAACCGCATACACCTACGAGGGCAAAACAAATAAAACTCATCACAGGTGATGAGAATAGTGGAGAATTGACTAATGCAAATAAGAAAAAAGCAACTGCCTGCCCACACGCAGCGAGCACCATCATTTTTTTTCTTCCAAAGCGATCAGCAAAATATCCCCCAAGCAAATTCGCAACAACAGAAAAAAATTGGGAAGTAACGAGCAATATCCCAGCTTTTTCTCTACCAAACATGTTAGAAAAATAAATAGCGATAAAAGGAAATATCATCCAAAAAGTAACCCCAACGAACGATTCCCCGACTAAACGAATGCGTAAATTTCGATCCCAATCGCGTATTCGCATCATATCCCCCCTTAAAAACAACTATTTTTTCATTATACCATTTTCGTACAAAAATTTCTCTTGTAAAAAATATTGACAAAAATACAGAAAAGTAAGAAAATAAAATCAAAAGGAAGTGAACACAATGAAAATAGTGAAAAATATTATCGTCTCATATGCGACAGTTGTGACAATTATAACGTTACTTCCTGCTTTTTTAATCACAAATGATGTAAGCGTTGTTGATGCATTTCTTTCTGCCATAAAAGATTAAATCTCCTGCTTAGGCAGGAGATTTTTTTAACCATTTCCTCAATATCCCATGTTTCGGTGCGATCCATAAAGAGATAAAAAAGAGGACACCTGTTGATACAGCAATGGCTCCTGAAATAGAAACATTGAATATGGCAGCCATCATATAACCGACCATTGATGCTAAAACCCCGATCATCGCACTGCATACAAGCATGATGCTTAGTCGGTCTGTCCATAAATATGCTGTCGCGCTCGGTACAATAAGCATCGCCACTACTAAGATCGCTCCAACACTATCAAACGATGCAACAGTCGTTAATGATAGCATCCCCATCAGCACGTAGTGAATGAGCGATACTGGAATTCCAAGCGTCACGGCCATTTCTTTATCAAATGAACTTATTTTTAGTTCTTTATAAGCAAAGGTGATGATAAATATGTTCGTAACTAGTACAAACCCAAGCAACCAAACGGCTTTCGGTCCAAAACTTTTCCCACCTACTTCAAGTACATCCCATGGCACGAACGCAATCTCACCCATTAACGCATGCTCAACGTCTAAATGGACGCGATCTGCAAATAACGAAATGAGAACAACACCGATAGCAAACAAACATGTGAACACGACACCGATGGCTGCGTCACTTTGTACCCCTTTTTGATGCAACAATTGAACAAGAAATGTCGTCAGCAATCCAACGAGCAACGCGCCTACGAGCATAGACACACCTTGCAGATGATGGCTGAACATATAAGCGCCAACAATACCTAGCAACACGCTATGGCTTATTGCATCTGACAACATTGACATTTTTCGCAATACGAGAAATGTCCCGACTAACCCGCAATTAATCCCGACAAGAGAAGCAGTAAGTAAAATCCAAATCGTATAGCTCATAATTGCTCCCCTCGCTTATACACAAGCTGTTTTGATCGCACTTTTCGTCTTTGAATATATTGGCGAATCATTTTGCTCAACACCCCACGTTTAGGAGCAAATAAAAACGAGCAAACAAACAACATCGTTGCAAAAATAATGACAAGCGGACCGGTTGGAACGTAGGCAACCAAACTCACATATGCTCCAACAACCCCTGATAAAGCTCCGAATCCTCCAGCTAACAACGTCATCCATTCTAGTTTTTCTGTCCAATATCTTGCAGCTAACGCCGGCGTAATAAGTAAGGCAGACATTAACACGACACCAACCGCCTGTAAACCAACGACAACAACAGAGACGATTAAAAACATAAGTACACCGTTCAATAATGATACCGGTACACCGATTCCTTGCGCAAACGCTCGATCAAATGTAATGATCTTAAATTCTTTAAAAAAAACAGAAGTGATGATAATCATTGTTATCGTTGTCACAGCAAGCACGTTCACGTCACTTCCAGTCAATGACGCTGCCTTTCCAAACAAAAAGTCGTTAATTCCACTTTGATTTCCACCTTCATGTTGATTGATCCATGTCAATAACACGATTCCTAAACCGAAAAATACAGACAACACAATGCCAATTGCTGCATCTTCTTTAATGCGCGTATGTTTAACAATAAACTGAATACATGCTGTGGCAACATATCCTGAGCAAGCGGCACCGATGAAAAAGAAAAGGAGCGATTTTTGTCCATATAGAAGAAAAGCGATACAAATCCCCGGAAGTGCAGCATGCGCCATCGCATCCCCTATTAAACTTTGTTTTTTGAGCAGTGCAAACGTACCAATCATTCCGCTCGCTAATCCGAGCAGTGCCATGCTTGTAAATACCCATTGAACATTGATGTCCATATTATTCACCCCACGATATGTGTGGCAGAGAGAAAAGTCACTTTTCCACCATACGTTTTTTGAATATGATCATACGTAAATACACTTTCCGTCTCACCAAATGCAATTACACGTTTATTTAGCAATAAAACGTAATCAAAATAATCCCGTACCGTTTGCAAATCATGATGAACGACTAATACCGTTTTCCCACGTGTTTTCAATTCATTCAACAGCTGGACAATCGCTTTTTCTGTTGCCGCATCAACCCCAACGAACGGTTCATCCATAAAATAGATCGATGCATCTTGCGCTAGTGCACGTGCTAAAAATACACGTTGTTGTTGTCCGCCAGATAATTGGCTAATTTGTCGCTTTGCATAGGGTAACATTCCAACTTTATCTAAACATTCCATAGCAATGTCAATATCTTTTTTGCGTGGTCTTTTCCATAACCCGATATGACCGTATCGTCCCATTAATACAACATCAAGGGCATTTGTAGGAAAATCCCAATCAACAGAATTTCGTTGTGGCACGTATCCAACAAGATGACGTTGCTTTTCATACGGTTTACCGTAAATCAAAACATTCCCATTCATACGTGGAATAAAATTCAACATTGCTTTCATTAACGTTGATTTTCCTGCTCCATTTGGACCAATCATTCCAACTAACTTTCCTTCTGGAATAGAAAAGGATACGTTCTCTAATACGAGCTGACGATCATAAGCGACTGTCATCTGTTCTACAATTAGCGGATTCATGTTCATTCTCCCTTCAATGCCCGTGCAATTGTTTTGACGTTATGGCGATACATTCCAATAAATGTCCCCTCTTCCGTTCCCTTTTTTCCGAGCGCATCCGAAAATAGTTCTCCTCCGATCGAAACATGATGACCGCGCTGTTTTGCTCCCTCGACAACTGCTTCAATCGCTTTCTTTGATACGCTACTTTCTACAAATACCGCTTGAATATTACGTTCAACAATAAAGTGAACAAGCTCTTGTATATCTTTTAATCCATATTCTGCATCCGTGCTCAATCCTTGTAACCCTAGCACTTCAATATCATAAGCACGACCAAAATAGTGAAAAGCATCGTGTGCTGTAATTAAAACGCGCTGTCTTTTCGGAATAGTGCTCATTTCTTTTTCCGCTTCTTCTTTTAGCTGCATCAGCTCGGATTCATATGCTGCTGCTTGCTCTTCATATCGCTGTTTATGTTTTGGATCTAACTCACCCAATTCGTCCCTTACTGTTCTCACGGCATAACTCCATAAATCAAGATCAAACCATATGTGCGGATCATGTGCCCCACCTACATCAATCAACTTTTCTTTAGGAATTCCTTTACTGACTGCGACAACTTTTTTCGTTTTTGACATGTTAGAGAAAATTTCTTCAAGTTTTCCTTCTAAATGAAGCCCGTTATAAAAAATGATGTCTGCTTGGCTCAATTTTTGAATATCTCCTTGCGTCGCCTTATACAAATGAGGATCCACCCCAGGTCCCATCAACGCTTCTACACGAACATGCTCTCCTCCAACATGTTCAACAAGATCAGCAATTTGCCCTGTTGTCGTTACAACATAGATGACATCTTTTTCACTCTCTTTCGCTTCACATCCAACCAACAATAACAAAGCGATCCATAAAATAGCCCACTTTTTCATATTTTTCCTCCTCATATGTTGTATAAAGGTATAAAAGTTTCCTTAATGCAAAATTTAGTACAAAAAATTTGTTTGCTCGCCCATCATATGCGTGAACAAAAAATGTTGTGATATGTGGTACAAGCAAACAATAATGATTTGAACTAAAAAAGTTTCCTTAAGCCAACTTTAGTTTTATCTTATTCTTTTCTTTCCACGCTGTCAATATTTTAATTTTCAAAAAAAGAAGTTTTCATCCATCTCATGCTATAATAGCGATTGTTCAATACAAAAAAACAATTGTCTTTTAGAGGTGAACAACATGACGAAAACAGAATTGAAACAAAGCATCGGTTTTATTACAGCGACAGCCATCGTCATTGGTACTGTGATAGGATCTGGAATCTTTATGAAACCCGCTGTCGTCATTGGAGCAACTGGAAATTCAACATTTGCGCTTCTCGCTTGGGTTATCGGGGGAATCATTACGTTAGCTAGTGGGTTAACGATTGCAGAAGTGAGCTCAAAAATTCCTGAAACAGGTGGATTGTACGTATATATTGAAAAAGTTTACGGCAAGTTTTGGGGCTTTTTATGCGGATGGGTACAAACCATCATTTATGGGCCTGCCGTTATCGGTGCACTAGGCTTGTACTTTGGGGCATTATTTGTAGGAGTTTTCGGTTTGCCGAAAGAAAATGAACTTTGGATTGGAATCATCGCTGTTTTATTTTTATCCATCGTAAATATGCTCGGCTCACAGTTTGGTGGAATCGTTCAGAGTGTTTTAACAGCGGCGAAATTATTACCTATTTTTCTTATCATTGTCTTCGGGGTGGCCAAGGGCAATGTACCTATTTTCGGCATGGACAGCGGAAGTAGTCAAACGATTAGTATGGGGGCAGCCGTTTTAGCAACGTTATGGGCATATGACGGATGGATGAACGTTGGATTTGTTGCTGGGGAAATGAAAAACCCTGCGAAAACATTACCGAAAGCGATTATTACTGGTATTCTTATCGTGATGTTTGCCTATGTAGCTGTCAATATCGCATTGCTTCACGTACTTCGTGCCGATGAAATTGTAGCACTCGGACCAAACGCAGCAAGTGAAGCAGCGACAATGTTATTCGGGGCATTTGGCGGAAAATTAATTGCTATCGGTATTTTAATATCCATCTTTGGTTGCTTAAACGGAAAAGTTTTGACGTTCCCGCGCATGCCATTTGCAATGGCAACGGATGGGCTGTTCCCGTTTTCCCGTTACTTCGCCCATCTTCACCCAAAATGGCGCACACCTGTATTTGCAACACTTATGCAAGTGACGATTGCCATCGTGATGATGCTACTTGGCAACGCCGATCGTTTAACAGACATTGCCATTTTCAGCGTGTTTTTATTTTACGGTTTTGCATTTTTTGCTGTATTTTTATTACGAAAATCAGCCGAAACGAACGAACAGCTATATCGAGTACCTTTTTATCCAATTACGCCAATTGTTTCTCTTATCGGAACGGCTTATATTATTATGAGCACGGTACTTCATGCGCCGCTAGACACGTTTTTATCAGTCATTGTTACCTTATCTGGTATTCCAGTGTATTACGCCATAACAAAAAAGCGACATGGGTAACCCTTGTCGCTTTTTCAATAATCCCTTCCTTTTCCTGAGTCCGTCACGTCAAGCAACGTCTCTGGATAAGGCTGAAAGTACCGCTGCTTGAGTAAATAATCATTTTGGTAACGAATAGCCCACGAACGGATGACCACCGTCACACTACTTAACGGTAGCTTACCAGCACGATATTTTTCTAGCAACTCATGGACATAACGTTTCTCATCGTCGCTTAACTCGTGCTTAAAATAACCAATCATATGTTGACAAACATTAATATTCGAATTGCGGCGTGAGCGACGTGCAAACAGTTCATATAGCGTTTGTTCATACTGTAAAAACACTTCTTCTATTGGTAAACGGTTACGATTAGCAACAATGTTGCCAAGTTGTTTTAACTTTTGTTGATGATAAGCCATAAACAAATATTTATGCTCAGCATGAAACTCAACGAGACGATAGTGCAAGTTTGTCTCCTTTATTTCGCGAAACAAAGCAAAAGTAAACAGTTTCGTCAAAAAATGCTCTCGTATGACAAAATTCGTTAACCGTCCTTCTTCTTCTACCGCTTTATGTGCAAACATTTGCACTACATGTGCCGCAAACAAACCGCTTCCCTTCCCTGCTGCAGGCCCCTTTTGTTCTTTATTACTATATATTTTGACGTCTTTCACTCCACACGATGGCGACCGACCTTTTAAAATAAAACCATCTACATATGGCAATTGTTTTAAAAATGAAGCGGAAAACTCATTCATCCGCTCGGTCATATCTATTCCAGTTGATGGTTGAACGAGCCGAACACTTTCCCCATCTTTGACGAGTCGAATTGTTTCACGCGGTGTACCAAGACCGATACGCATCTCTGGACAAACAGGGATAAACTGAACAAATGGTGTTAATTTATGTACTACTTCATCATTTATTTGATCCCCGTTATACCGACAAGGAGAAAAACCGAGACATTCACTAACAACGACAATCGGCTTTGCGTAGTACCACATTTGTTATTCCCCTTTTCTCGTTTTTGTTTATCATATCGCACAAGCAAAAAAAATACACGCATCGATGTGTTAAGAAAAACAAAAAATTTTGAATTTGAACGTTTATACAAAAAAATGATTGATTATATAATCGTTTTGGTTTATTATGCTCTATGTTACCTATTTTACAATAAATAAATTGTTATTGATTCATATTTTTGTATTTATATGATTTTATATTTTCATATTTATACACCAAGGACATTTATTTATATTTCTGAATCGTTTTGTTATATTGACTATTTTTATTTTTATATTACGATAGTAGTAATGTTATGTATCCGTTTTCAAAAAATAAAATGAAAGGTGGTTAAACAGATGAGTAAGCATACTCCATCGTACACATTCGCTGACACTATGAAGTTTCTCATTCCGTCACTCATTGGTGTATTTCTATTTATGTTACCTTTTCCGTACAAAGGGGAAATGACAATCCCTGTAGCGATATTAGCAAAATGGGTTGAAGGGCAGTTTCATTCAATCATTCCAACAATTTCAGTGTTGTTTATGTTTGCCGCTACAATTGGTACGATCGTTACAAAAATAGCTCAACCTTCTTTTATTATGGATAGCGCTTTTCTTCGTCGCCTATTTGATGTAAACGGCTTGTTTGCCGGCGCTCGCGTTGTTGGATCCGTTTTAGGGGCGATGACCTTATGGAAAATTGGTCCAGAGTGGGTTTGGTCCGAAAATACAGGTGCCTTGTTATTGTATAGTTTAATTCCAATTTTGTTCTCTGTCTTTTTATTCGCCGGCTTATTTTTGCCGCTACTTTTAGATTTCGGTCTACTTGAACTGTGTGGTGCACTTTTAACAAAAATTATGCGACCTGTATTTAAGTTGCCTGGTCGCTCATCGATTGACTGTATCGCCTCTTGGCTCGGCGACGGGACGATTGGGGTATTATTGACGAATAAGCAATATGAGGATGGCTTTTATACAAAACGTGAAGCGGCTGTCATCGGAACAACATTTTCCGTCGTATCCATTACATTTAGTATTGTTGTCATTACGTATATGAAGCTTGAACATATGTTTGGTGCATACTACTTTACAATTGTTGTTGCTGGTCTTGCGGCAGCGATCATTATGCCGCGTATCCCACCATTATCTAAGAAGCCGGATACGTATTACCATGAACATCATGTACCCGTTGATGAAACGATCCCTGCTGGGTATACACCTTTTCAATGGGGATTAAAACAAGCGACTGAAGTTGCCCGGCGGAATAGCCATATAGGGAAATTATTAAAAAACGGCTTGCAAACCGTGATTGATATGTGGCTAGGTGTATTACCTATTGTTATGGCAATCGGTACTGTTGCGTTAATTATTGCGGAAACAACCCCAGTATTTGAATGGTTCGGTAAACCGTTTGTACCAATTTTGACTCTTCTTCAAGTGCCAGAAGCCGCTGCGGCTGCTCAAACGATGGTCGTCGGTTTTGCAGATATGTTTTTACCAGCTATTATCGGAAGTGGTATCGAGAGCGAGTTTACACGCTTCGTCATCGCCTGCGTATCCGTTACACAACTTATTTACATGTCTGAAGTTGGCGGATTACTGCTTGCATCAAAATTACCAATTACATTTAAAGATTTAGTGATCATCTTCCTTCTCCGTACACTTATTACATTGCCAATTATCGTTTTCATGGCACATTTAATCTTTTAACAAAAAAGGGCGAACGTCTCGCCCTTTTTTCTATTCTTTTCTATTTGTCCAACCGCATGACACGTTCCGTTCATAAATATAAATAGGGGTGAAATATATGTTTAAACAGCATATCGGAAAAACAATCGGTTTATTCATTAGTCAACTTGTGCTGTTACCAGAGGTGCTAGTATTCAGCGACACAATTGATTTAACACAACTACATGGAACAGAACTATACGTCGTCGTTAGTTTTTACGTGTTTCAAACGATTGTAGGTATTTATTTTGGCAATCGCTATGATCGAAAAGCTTATGTAAGCGATTTAATATATCAGCTCAAAAGCAAAGACTTTGCTATAAGTATATTTGAAAAAATTGTTGCATTAGTTGATCGCGATGATAATAGTCGTTTAACCATTTACTTACTACAAACAAAAAAAGATAGCCCTCCCGAGCAAAGAGATACATTTGAAAAACTACTCGTTGAAGAAACCCGAAAAAGCGACATTGTAGCTAAATGGTCGAGTGACCAATATTTAATTATCGCTGTTGAAAATAGCGCTAAACCATCTACGATGATAGAGAGAATTAAGCAAAAGAGCTCTTTATCCTTTCTTGTTGGCTATGCAACATATCCAGTTGAAGGAGAGCAGTTGCAAGAGTTGTTGCAAGTCGCAAAAGAACGCATGTATGCTAGTCGTACAACGAAATAATCAACGTCATATCCTTCACTTTTCAATCCATTCGACATATGTACTCGTATTATGAAAAGGTTTTGTCGACTTTGTCGAATTATGATATGATGGCATTAAAGGCATTTCTACTCGATCCTCTTTTCTACTCCCTTGTTGGAAATGCCACCACATTTTATATGAAAGGGCGGTGAACAAGCGTGCAGGAACAACTTCTCCTCCAACTCGTTAACCTCGTCCAAAATCTATCCGAAGACATGCAATGGATCAAGCAAGAGTTTCAAACGATGAAGCAAGAAGTCCAGACAATGAAGCAAGAAGTCCAGACAATGAAGCAAGAAGTCCAGACAATGAAGCAAAAGATCCAAACAATGAAGCAAGAGATTCAAACGATGAAGCAAGAGATCCAGACAATGAAGCAAGACATTCAAACGATGAAGGAGGAAATTAGCGAACTAAAAACAAAAGTGAATAAGCAAGAGGCAGATATTCGCTGGTTGAAAGAGCAAATGAAAGAAAATACAGCAATGATCAAAGCCGTGCGGGACAATCAGCTAGAACAACGCAGCATCCAGGACGCCATGCGACACGAAATTGCTCACATCCGCGGAGAAATGGCTACAAAACAAGACATTGCCTACATCCATGAACGACTTGACTACCAGCTCGGTCGCATCGCACGCACAGAGGAAGAACTGCATATGTTAAAAAAAGCAAATTAACGATGAAAACGTCGTTCCACGTTGTGTGAACGACGTTTTTTTACGACTAACCTTTTAACATATGAAACACTTGCTCGACATCTTTATCTCCACGACCCGACAAATTCACGATAATGATTTGGTCGCGACCGAGTATCGGAGCTAGTTTCATAGCATACGCAACCGCGTGGGCACTTTCTAGCGCAGGAATGATCCCTTCCGTTTTTGAGAGTGTTTGAAATGCTTCTAACACTTCGTCGTCTGTGACTGTATCATATTCTGCCCGACTAGACATTTTTAAAAAGCTATGCTCCGGCCCAATCCCTGGATAATCGAGTCCAGCAGCAATTGAATATGTTGGTTGCGGGTTTCCTTTTTCATCAAGCAAAACGAGGCATTTAAAGCCGTGAATGACAGCTGGTACCCCTTTCGTTAGCGTGGCGGCTTTCTCCGGTTCGACTCCAATTAAACGTACACTCGGTTCATCCATATAATGAGCAAAAGCACCAATTGCATTACTACCACCACCCACACAAGCGATCACAACATCCGGCAAACGCCCTTCTTTTTCAATAATTTGTCGTTTACTTTCTTCACTGATGACAGATTGGAAATGTTTCACGATCGTCGGATACGGATGTGGTCCAACAGCCGAGCCAAGCAAATAAAATGTATGCTCATAATTTCGAACGTAGTCGTTTAACGCTTCATCGACCGCATCTTTCAATCGCCCTTGCCCTTTGGCTACAGGAACAACTTTCGCCCCTAACAACTCCATTCGAAAAACATTTAACGCTTGTCTTCTCGTATCTTCTTCCCCCATATAAATGACACAATCCATACCAAACATCGCACAAGCTGTCGCCGTCGCCACACCGTGCTGTCCAGCCCCTGTTTCGGCAATAATACGCTTGGCTCCCATCTGTTTCGCTAATAAAATTTGCCCGATGACATTGTTAATTTTATGGGAACCGGTATGGTTCAAATCTTCCCTTTTCAAATAAATTTTCGCCCCTCCAAGCTTCTCAGTCAATCTCGAGGCAAACGTGAGTGGATTTTCGCGCCCAACATGTTCTCTTAAATAAAACGTAAACTCTTCATGAAATACAGGATCGTCCTTGTACTTTAAAAACTCCGCCTCCAAATAGTCTAACGCTTCTTGCAACGCTGGTGGTACGAAACTTCCGCCAAATTCACCAAAATACCCTCTCCTCTGCTCAACTACACTCATCTTCTTTCTCCTCTCCATTCTTCCAAATTTACTACAAGCATACTTATCTTTTTATCAAAAGTCAATGAATATTCAAAATTTTATTCTTTCACTTTTTCTAAAAATGTTAACATACGCTGAATATATTCATCTTTATACATCGCGAAACTTTTTACATGTTTCGCTTTGTCGGTGAGCCAAAGTTCAAATACGTCTGGATGTTTGTTGTACATGTTCACACTTTCTTCGTATGGGATGGACGGGTCAGCTTTACTATGAATAAATAAAATCGGACGTGGGGCAATTGCATCGATCGCTTTGATCGGCACCGACTCTGCTGGGTCTAAATCGGTAATTATCGGGATAAGGGTAATGATTAAATACGTAAACGGGACGTTCGGCAAGTTCGTCCATACAGGCATATATGTCCGCAAATATCCTTCTAAATCGCTAAACGGGCTATCCGCAATAACTGCTTGAACATCTTTATCCATTCCTGCTGCTAAAATCGATGTTGCCGCCCCCATGGATACCCCATATAGAGCAATCGGTTCAAAGTAGTGTTGTTTCGCATAGTCAATAACGCCGAGCAAATCGTACTTTTCTTTCGCGCCGATTGTTGTCATGTCTCCCTCTGATTCACCGCTAGCCCGGAAATCAAACATAATAACGCGATACCCTGCATCCGTTAGCACTTTAGCAATTGGCAAAAACGGCACATTCGGCTCGTAGCGATTGCCACCGTAACCGTGCGAAAAAATAACGGTCATTTTCGCTTGTTTCGTTGGTTCGATGACCCAACCTTTTAACTTCACCCCATCATGTTTGCTCGTAAATGTGACATCTTTATAAGTCATACCGTAAGCTGTTGGTGTTTCTGTAACTGCCTTTCGCTCCTTATGCGTCAAATTCCATCCGACGTAAATCGAAATAGCAGTACATACAATTACCGCAAGAAGCAACACACCAATCAAAGATGGTACGAGCCATTTTTTCGCCTTCCGTTGCCTTTCCAACTGTATTTGCAATCCTCGTCACCTCTCTTTTTTCTCATTATATCGCGAATGAAAACAACAATGAACAAAAAATGTACGGTACGTATACGTATGTGGTAAAATAAACAAAATGTCTTTAGCGAAAGGGATGAGGCCATTGGCTTTTACACATACGTTTACGAAAGAAGAAGAAATCGTTCATGCGATTACGCATGGGGTGGGGGCGATATTTAGCATCGCTGCGCTCGTTGTGCTTACCGTTGTTGCATCACTACATGGAAACGCATGGAACGTTGTGAGCGTCACCCTGTTCGGAAGCACGATGCTTCTTTTATATTTGTCATCGACCATCGTGCACGCCTTACCAGAAGGAAGGTGGAAACGGCTATTCGAAATTTTTGATCACTCGGCCATTTACTTTTTTATCGCTGGCACATATACGCCGTTTTTATTTTTAGCAGTCAAAGGTACAATTGGTTGGACGTTATTTGGCATCGTCTGGGGGTTAGCATTGGTTGGAACGGTATTTAAATGTTTTTTCGTCAATCGCTTTTTATATACATCGACGATCATTTATGTTGTGATGGGCTGGTTAATTGTGTTTGCATGGAAGCCGCTCATCTCTGGTCTTTCGCCTGAGGGAATCGTCTACTTAGTCATTGGTGGTATATTATACACAATCGGTGCAATTTTTTACGTATGGCGGGCGTTTAAATTTCACCATGCCGTTTGGCACTTGTTCGTGTTAGGCGGTTCTGTTGCTCATTTTCTCGCGGTATTTGTATTACTTCATTAAATGTTCAATAATGAAAGAAGGATGAATAAAATCGTCCTTCTATTTTTTATCCTTCTATTTCCACCGTTCAGTCGTCATAATACTATCACATTCTAACTATTTCTTAGACAAACGACCTTGATTCACTCCCAAAATATATTAATCACATACCCCTTCACAGTATATCACCCCCTCAGTTAATATTGTCAATAAATGCTTTCAAATACATTGGAGGGCATGAAACCATTTTTATGAATTTACATGAATATCCAATCAATCTGCTCTTTATTTCAATATATATAGTATCGTATTAAGTCACAAAACAAAGGAGAGATGAGCAACATGAATAATGGTTTCTTAAGAGATTTTGTTCAAATTATCGGGATCACTTCCCCATCCTCATTCCCTGTTATAGGGGATCTTAATCCTCATACTCAATTTGTTGTTCAAGAACAATTAACAATTCCGGATGCGAAACCAGATGTGGAACAAGTGAATACATTATTGATTGAAGCAGTAGTTACAGAGACGAAAAATATTTTTACACCTGTAGGGGTAAAAGTAGTTATTGATGGTGTATTACGGCAAAAAGTCATTTACACAGCTGATGTCCCAGAACAGTCGGTCCATTCTGCACATTTTGAACATCCTTTTTGTGCGTTCATTAACATCCCATTAGATGTTCCACAAGGTATTACTGTACAACAATATTTGGCATCTCTCGGTCTCTCTTTAAATGATATTTTAGACGGACCGGTACAAGTTTTAATCGAAGATGTAGAAATTAAGCTATTAAATCCTAGAACAATTAGTAAATGTGTCATTTTATTTGCATACACAACAGTCAAACCGCTTCTTTCTTCGTGCAACTGTTCATTTGTTGACACATTAACAGCCAATGGTGTCGGGATTACATTAAATGGTTTAGGAGTTACAGCGGACGTTTCCTTAGATATTAGTTTATGCGAAGGATGTAATCCTACAAATAATGGAATCTCTTTAAATGTTACTGTTCCGTTACTAGGCACAATCAGTTTAAATGTAAACAGTTCTCAAATAAATCAAATATTATGTGATAACAATATCCTTACTGTATCCGGTACCGGTAACGTACTCGGTGGTCTATTATCAGGTCTATTAAACTTTACATTAACAATTAACGCTGCTGCAGGAACTGTTACACTGCAACTCCGCGATCCAATTACAAATCTTGTCGTACTGTCCGTACCATTAACAGGTTTAACACTAACAATTGGACAATGCTGAATAAAAGAAAGGATGATTGTGATGATGAATGATAATGTATTAAATAACTTTGTTCAAATTATTGGTATTACCCCCCCTTCAGAGTTTCCTTTTGTCGGCCTACTAAATCCGAACAATCAAATTGCCGTTCAAGAAAAATTAACTATCCCTCCCGCAAAACCAGATGTAGAACAAATCAATACATTGTTAATTGAAGCGGCCATTACAGGTACGCGTAATATTTTCACCCCTATTGGTGTAAAAGTCGTCGTCGAAGGGGTATTACGCCAAAAAATTATCTACACAGCCGATGTTCCACAACAATCCGTTCACTCTGCTCACTTTGAACAACCGTTTTGTTCTTTTATCAACATTCCACTTAACATCCCTGCTGGCGTTACAGTTAACCAACTTCTTGCTTCTGTTGGTTTGTCTATCAACAACATCCTTGCTGGACCTGTGCAAGTTTTTATCGAGGACGTTGAAATAAGCTTAACTGATCCTCGCACAGTTCATAAGTGTGTCATCTTATTCCTTTACACATCACTCAATCCACTATTACAACCTATATTACGCTAAACAAAACATAAAGGATGTCCCGATGTGGGCATCCTTTGCATGTAAAAATTACATTTCCCTTAGATAATAATACTTTTATTTTGTTTTTATCAAAGGACATGCGCAAATTGACCTCCTTGCACATACGAAAAAAATAACGAGAAAGGAGGAGAACAACTTATGAGATTTGATCATGAGCACCTAACGATTTATGTCGGAATTGCAGAAAAAGAGGAATTTCCCTCTTGCCCACTTGCCTATAAGCAATTTACTGTAACTGAAAAGTTAACGGTTCCAAAAATAAAGCCAAATATCGAGAAGGTTATAAAAGTTATGGCCACCGTCCATATCCACAACGCAAAAATCATCCGATCCCCATATGATACCAAAATTCTAGTAAATGGTCATATCAAACAAATTATTATGTACACAGCGAAAAAACTTGATCAACCCGTGCATACATTTCACGCGTCTATCCCATTTTGTGAAATGGTTATATTGCCTTCAGATATTTGCTTATCACATATAAAAGTTGAAGGTTTTCTTGAAGATATGCATATTTTCCATGAAGCAGCTCGAAAAGTGCACATTTGTAAAGTTGTATGTCTTGTTGTTACAGAAGAAGAAAAATGTTACCAATGATTAACTTCTGCCCTTACCATTTTCGATCTTTTTCGTATAAATAATAATGTAGGGAGGTGAAAAAGTGGGAAAAAAACATATTCACATATATGTCGGCGGTCAATGTTGTTCACAACAACATCTTCCTTATTACAGTCATTGCCCAAACCGTTGTTACCACCACAGAAGTAACTGCCATTGTCACTGCCATTATATACCTCACAAAAAACATTGTAAAAAACGTCATAATACATGCTGTGAAAATCATCAATATAAAAATAAAGGCTATGCATGCCCTTACTGCGATCAAGATGATGATGAATAAACACCTAGGAGGATGAGAGTGATGAAAACGATAGGGATTACACCTGATCATTCGTATCCAATCGGCTGTGCCCCGTTTTTTCTATTTGAAGCTGATTCCATCGTTTTTCATCCTCCTCAACAACCGCATCTGTATACAATTGAAACACTTGTTTCCATATCCATTGATCAAAAAAAGACATTGCAAACTCCTTCAGGGAAAAAAATAATATTTTTAGGAAAAAAGCATATTCGCATGAATTATGAAACAACCAATCATACGATTTCAGTGGCTGAATTTTTAACTCCACTTAGTATTGCTGTTTTTCAATGCGAACACATCTATGATATTTTTGTTGCTGTTGAAAATATAGATGTTGTTAAACATCACAATCGTTTATTGTTTGTACACACCTTTTTATGTGTCATTCCAATTAACTTGAAAAATAAATGTATCTGCTCAAATCCATCAAAATCGCAAATGATCTCTATACCAAATACTAAAAACAACTTATACTTGTCCCCCTACATCCAGAACGTGTCAAAAAAATAATAAGCCGGGCGATCACCGGCTTATTATACTTCCACCTCTTTCGTCCCGTTTATGATGACATCAAAATAATGGACAGATAACATCTCCTTGTCAAATAAATCGCTCCCCCAAATATGTTGTAAAAAGAGACGGGTGATAAGTTCGTTTCGTTTGCCTTCATTTGCTTGTTTTAATGCGACGACGCTTAAATACAAGTCGCAAAGGCGATTGGCAATTTTTTTGGCGTGATACGTTTGCACATCTTCTGATTGTCCGTGTAATTGTTTTAGCGATCGTATGAGCTCGTTTAGCGCGCTCTCGACTGGTGTAGCCAATGCGCGCGCTTCGATTGGAAGTGCAGCGAGTTGTTCATTTATTGTTTGAATAAATGTTTCATGAATGCGATATTTCCGGATGAGACGCAACACTTCAAGCCCTAAAATGTTGGCCGTTCCTTCCCAGACAGTTAATACTTGGGCATCGCGAAGCAAACGAGGTGTAACGAAATCTTCAATATAACCGTTACCACCATGTAACTCAATCGCCTCATGAGCAAACGCAATCGCTTCTTCCGCTGTGCGCATTTTTAAAAGCGCAATTAACAAGCGGTTCCACGCTTTCTCTTGTTCAGATGCTTGTTCGGGTGTGCGCATCACCCGATCAAAAAAAGAAATAAGCTCAAAACAAGCGCTCGTTTGCACTTCTTGACGAGCTGTTAAATTCGCCAAAGTTTCTTTTACCATCGGATATGTTGTAAGTGTACGTCCAAATGCTTGGCGATTGACAGCGTATTGCTTTGCCTCTTCTAACGCCCGCTTCATAATTCCGATCGAAGCGACCGCATTGCAAACACGCGATAAATTGAGTGCTTCCATCATATAATAAAACCCTTTTTTCGCATCGCCAATTAAATAAGCTTTTGCCCCTTCAAATACGACTTCCGCTGACGGCACAGCGCGAACGCCAAGTTTATCTTTTAAGCGCCGAATGTGAATACCGTTTAATGTGCCATCGTCGTTGCGCCACGGCACTAAAAATAAACTAAGCCCTTTCGTCCCCCGCTCGCTTCCGTCTATGCGGGCAAGCACTAAGGCAACACCACACATGCCGGCGTTGCTCGCAAAATATTTTTCCCCGTAAATTTCATAATGGTCACCACATAAAACAGCGCGTACTTCATTGGCACCAACGTCCGAACCACCCTGTCGCTCAGTTAAAAACGTCGCCCCTTCATACAGCTCAACTTCCCCTGTTGAAATGACGTGCGGCAAATATTTCGCTTTGATTTGTTCGTCGGCAAAGTGCTCTAATACGTATGCAGTCGCCATCGTGAGCGTCACCGGGCAATAAAATCCTGGTTCGACTTGCGATAACAAATAGCCTTGGGCATACGAATAAATGTAGTTGCCAACACGGCCAAGCGCAGGAATCGGTTTATGGACATAGCCAACGATCCCCGTTTCGTACGTTTCTTTCACTGTTTGTTTGTATCCTTCGTTCACCCATATTTCAGAAATATCGTTACCAAAGCGGTCATATTTGATAAGTCTTGGTTGTCCTTCGCGATCTGTGTGTACTGCACGGCGGTCGATATGAGTTATGCATCGTTGCCAAAATTTCTCTAATTCTTTTTCCGCGTACGTGTAGAACTCTTTATCTAAATATTTTTTTAAATTGGCAAGCAAGTTCGGGTCAACTTCCCGTAGCTGTTTCATTATGCATCCCTCTCAATACTTGTTTTAATATTTTTCCTGTCGCGTTGCGCGGAAGTTCAGAGATTCTTTCGTATAGCTTTGGAATTTTATAGTCTGCAAGTTTATCAGATAGAAAACGCCTACATTCTTCTGCAAGATGCTCTATCGGCCCTGTTGTAACAACAAACGCTTTCACCGTTTCCCCCCATTCGGGGTGGGGCACACCAACTACCGCCACATCAACAATCGCTGGATGCAGCTTTAGTGCATCTTCCACTTCTTTCGGGTAAACGTTCACACCACCTGAAATGATCATATCCTTTTTCCGATCAACAATCCAAATGTATCCGTCTTCGTCACGGCGCGCTAAATCACCTGTATATAGCCAGCCGTTTTTTACCGTTTCTGCTGTTTTTTCTTCGTCTTTATAATAGCCTTTCATTGTTCCTTCTCCAGCTAAGACGACCTCACCAACTTCTCCCACCGGAACCTCTTTGCCGTGTTCGTCGACAATTTTTACTTCGCAATGAAGGGCAGCATCTTTTCCCACGCTCCCTGCCTTTGTCACATGTTCTTCCGGTGATAAATACGTTCCGTTCGGTCCAGCTTCCGTTAATCCATACAAACACATCAGTCGATTCGTACAAAACTGTTTGGCGACAAATTGCACTTCATTTGCTGACAACGGTGCGCCGCCGTACGTCCAATATTGAACGGACGATAAATCATATTCGTGAAGACGTGGATGTTTTGCAGTGAGCAAATAGGCGACTGGTGCTCCGAAAAAATGGGTAATCTTGTGTTGCGCAATCAGTTGCAACATGGCTTCTGGGGAAAACGTTGGTGATAACACATGGGTGGCCCCAACATACATACCTCCAATAAAAAATAAATGAAGTGGAGCGGAATGACTGAGTGGCATCATGTGCAACAGGCGGCTATGCTTATCCATTTTCGTTTCTAACGCCATCATTGTTGCGACGGTAAGAATATTGCGGGCTGTAAACAGCACTCCTTTCGGTTTACCAGTCGTTCCGGATGTGTATAAAATCGTCGTTTCGTCATCCTCGTTCAATGAGCAAACGATTGGAGAAGCATCGCCGCTTGCAATGAGTTGCGTGAGCGAACGCCAACCGTCCGTCGCTTCCCCTGTTTTCACCCAAATGACGTCAACCGTACGAGCAAGAGGGGCAAGTTCTTGATAAATCCAATCATGTGCAATTACCGCTTTTGCTTCGCTATGTTCGATAATATATTGTACTTCTTGCGCTGTTAACCGCGCATTAACTGGTACGATGATGGCTCCTAGGCGCAAGGCGGCAAAATATGCATATACAAATTCTTTCGCATTTGGCATATATAAGACGACTTTATCACCCCGTCCGATACCAAGCAAATCTAACGATGAAGCAAGCCGATTGACCGTATCATCTACTTCTTGATAAGAAAGTGACACGTCTCCATCAATTAGTGCCACTTTGTTCGGAAACTTTCGCGCATTGCGCGCTAACAACTCGGAAATGTTCATTCGCTTCCCTCCAATTTTTGTAGTCGTTCACGAAAATCTGCTAAAATCGACTCCATTTCTTGTTTTAACTGCATTAAGTCCTCAATCCGCTCGGTCACCTCCTTTAGCTTTTGCTCACCGTATGCAATTGTTTTTTCCAGCTGTTTTCTTCCTGTGCGATCGTTGTCAAACAAGCTGATCATTTCATGAATTTCTTCTAACGAAAAACCGAACCGTTTGCCGCGTAAAATGAGCTTTAACACCGCTCGGTCTTTTTTCGTATACAGCCGCTGGCCCGACTCCGTGCGAATGGGGGAAATGAGCCCGCGTTCCTCATAATAGCGAATCGTTCGTGTGCTAATATCAAACTGCTCAGCCAGTTGGGAGATCGTATAATAGTTCATGACTTCCACCTTTATTTTTTAAATTTTATGAATTTTATTTTAATTTACGTTTACGTAAAAGTCAATAAAAAAGAGGCACACGTCTTTAAGGCTGTTACCAAACGGCAACAGCCTCCTCTTATACGTTCGAATGTTCCCATTGTTTAGCGAGTTCAATAAAGAAAGAGAGCGATTCAGGATTCGCCATTGAGCCAACATTCACCGCTTTCTCGAGCGGGAAGCCTAGTAAAAGTTTGCGAATAGGAATTTCCATTTTCTTTCCGTTTAACGTTTTTGGAATTTGTTCGACTTGATAAATGGCGTCTGGAATAAAGCGCGGCGATACGTGCGCTTTAATGGCTTCTTTCACTCGCTGTTTTAACGCATCGTCTAGCTCTGCACGTGGCTGAAGAACGACAAACAACGGCATAAACGATTTCCGCCCCATCACTTCTAAATCGATAACTAAGCTGTCGAGAATGCCATCAACCATTTCAACAGCGCGATAAATTTCGCTCGTGCCCATGCGCACGCCTGCCCGGTTAATCGTCGAATCGGATCGACCATAAATGACGCAGCTTCCTTCGTCGTCAATTTTAATCCAGTCCCCATGTTTCCATACGCCTGGATACGTATCAAAATAGCTGTCAAGATAGCGTCGGTCGTTTTCGTCGTTCCAGAAAAAGAGCGGCATGGACGGCATCGGCGCCGTGATGACTAATTCCCCGACTTCATTAATCAGCGAATGTCCATGTTCATCAAACGCCTGTACATTTGCCCCAAGCGAACGACATTGTAACATTCCGGCACGAACTGGTAACATCGGCGACCCACCAACAAACGCGGTACATACATCCGTTCCACCACTGCATGAGACGAGCCAAACATGTTTCACATGTTTATACACCCAAATAAATCCTTCAGTCGTCAATGGCGATCCTGTTGACAAAACCGCTTGCAAATGTGAAAAATCATAGTGATCTTTCGGATGAATGCGTTGTTTCATGCAGACATTAATAAACGCTGCGCTTATGCCAAAATGCGTGATTTTTGCTTTTTCGGCAAGTTCCCATAAAACATTTGCATCAGGAAACGTTGGGCTCCCGTCATATAACACAACCGTCGCCCCGACTAATAGCCCACCGATTAAAAAGTTCCACATCATCCAGCCGGTCGTTGTATACCAGAAAAACGTGCTGTCTTGTTTGATGTTGCATTCAATCGATAAAATTTTTAAATGCTCTAATAAAATGCCGCCATGCCCTTGCACGATTGGCTTTGGCAGTCCGGTCGTCCCGGAAGAATATAAAATCCAAAGTGGATGAGAAAACGGCACTTGTTCATACACAAGCTCGCCTTCCTCTTGCAATATGTCCGTCCATAACAAAACAGAATCGTCCCACGCGCTTATATCGTCACGCAAATACGGAACGACAATCGTCCTCTTTAACGTCGGGAGTTTAGCTTGTAGTTCTTTGACAACAGACAGTTTATCAAATGCTTTTCCGTTATATTGACAACCGTCCACTGCAAATAAAATCGTCGGCTCAATTTGTTGGAAACGATCGACGACGCTATTGACGCCAAAATCTGGTGAACAACTAGACCAAATCGCGCCGATGCTCGCGCACGCTAAAAACGCAACGACTGTTTCTGGAATGTTCGGCATATAAGCAACAACGCGATCTCCTTGTTTAACGCCAAGTTTTTCCAATGCCGAAGCGACCGCTGCTGTTTGTTGTTTTAAATCTTGCCACGTCACTTCACGAAGCGAAACGCGTTCGGATCGAAATAAAAGTGCCGGTTTTTCCTGCATGTTGCGAAAAATATGTTCTACATAATTTAATCGTGCCCCTGGAAACCAATTTGCCCGCGGCATTTTCCGTTCCTCTAACACACACGTATACGGAGCGGACGATTTTATTTTGCCATACTCCCACACGGTCTCCCAAAATTGCTCAATGTTTTCAACCGACCATTTCCATAGCGCTGCATGTGAATCAAACGCAAGTCCTTTTTTCGCTTCTAGCCAATCCATATACTTTTTTACGCTTGACTGTTCCGCTTGTTCTTTCGTTGGTGTCCATAAAACATCCCCATCTGCAATCGCTTTCATCATTACACCCCTCTTTTAAAAGAAAGAAAATTAAGAACATTCTCATTATACTATATGTACGAAAAGACGCATAGCCCTTGTCGGCTATGCGTCTTTTATCCAAATACAATTTCATTCCGCTCGTCGTCCCAACTCATTTCAACATATTTTTTTCCCTCATAAAACGTATACGTCTTTTTACCAAATTGCACAACTGTTCCTTCCCAAACATGTTCGATATAAATCGTTTCTCCTTTTGGCACAGCTAGTACGGTCTTAATACCAAGTGAAGATCCGACTTCTTTAATTTTCATTCCTTTCTGAGCATACGCTTCTCCACCGCGCAATACCCCATGAACAGTCAATGTCCCTCCGGCGTAAATGTTGCAATTATAACAGCCTTTCCCCGTTACAATTACATCACCGCTCCCATGAATGACGCTATTTAAAGCATAAGAAAGTTCAATCGCATCGTTTTCTTCGCGATCATATTGCCCAATAAATGTATTAAGTTCACGAAGCAAGTTTGCCATACCCTCTAAACAATGAAAATGGTTAGGACGATCAGCAAGCAAACAACTACCCAACTGCGAACCAATATTGAACCACTGTTCACCAATTTGTTCACGCTTTTGTTCGCACATCGTTTTATACTGTTTCATCGCTTCCATCATCGTTTGAAACTTACTTTCAAGCAATTTTTTCGTTAACGGATAAACGTCTTGTTCGCGAATTTTTGACATGACCATCAATTGCTGAATAGCAACAATCATTCGTTCAAGAGAGTGACGAATTTGTTGTAATAAACCAATCAATTGGGTCACAATCATTTTGTTTTCCCCTGATGTGACTGTCCCACTAATGACGTTTTGTTGAATAAAAATCGATTGTTGAGCACGAATGTTTGCGCGATTGACATTTTGTAAAATCATAATGCTACCGAGCGCTTCCACAACCATTTCATCTTGAACGTTTCCTGTAATTTCAACATCGCCTTTAAAATGAATGTTTCCTACTGATAAATCGACATCCCCTTGATGGACAAGCTTCGGAATAATCGAAATGACAACAGTTCTCCCTTTTTTCGCAATTTGCGGTCGCCCACCTTGTGTAGCTGAAATAAGGTTTTCGTGCATTGTCACTCCTTTTCCGAGTTTAACAGTAACAGGATGCACTTCGCGAACAGGAATCACTTCATTTGTTACCGTTAATCCCGGTTTCCCTAGTTGGGGAGGATGAACAATCGCGATGACATCCCCTTCACCGACCGTTGCGATCGTTTCCATTTCACGATAGTCAACCGTCCCATCTTCACGTACTTTCGGTTTCCTTTTCCCTTCTCCTACTTTCACTTCCACCCAGCCGTCTTTTCCTTCTACTGGTTCGATTCCTTTTGCAATGACAACAGTTACTTTTTTCTCTGAATGTAACGCCTCACGAATCGCTTCTTGATTCACTCCGTAAACAATACCTAACTCTTGCAGTTTCGCCATCACTGCTTCATGTGACACATCATAAATGAGTTCAGTCTCCATTTTTGCTTGTATATGTAATTTATTAGATGGCTGCATATCTTCGAGTACATACCGACGCCGTACCCCAGGTGCAAACGTCAATGTTGCCTCCATCTTCCTAGCATCCATGTCAACTTTCCAAACTGATTGGGCAATACTTTCTTCCTTTGGATAAATGCGAACGTCATCCCCTTCTTGTAACGTCACCTTTCCTTCGATCGCTTTCCCGTTATGTAAACAAATGACTCCCTCGCCAATAATGATCGTTGGGCCTACGTCCAAACATTCGTAACGAAAATCTCCGTCTTGTATCCACGCTTTTCCTTCTTTCTGCTGAACAGCTTGCTTTGTTTGATGCTTCTTCGTTAGTCGAACAACGGCTGGTTGCGAAACGATACCAAACAGCTTTTTACGTTCCCGTTGGACGATTTCAATGATGACATCTTCTCGCATCGCTTGAAGTTGCTTTAGTCCCTCTTCAATAGCCTCTTCTACCGTTTGTCCTTTTACTTCGATGCAATCCATTGTTCTCCCGCCTTTTTTCGCTTATCATTTATTATTATTTTTATTATAATAGGAAAAGAAAGAAAGAAATAGGGAAAAAAGTCGGACAGTATAATGAATTTATAAAAAAGGATGGATGACGATGAAAAAAAGATATATATGCAGCGCCATGTTTTCGATTAGTCTATTGTTAAGTGGTTGTGCGCAAAAAGAAAATAATCATACGTCTACAGAACATGAAATGAGTGATATACGTGAGGAAACTGCCTCAATTCATATACTTCCATCATTTTTATCTTCCTATAATGAGTCGATGGCTCATTTGTACGAACAGGCTGCAAAACATCAAGCGTTACTAGAACATATCCCTTGTTATTGTGGCTGTGGTGAGTCGGTTGGTCATAAAAATAATTATGAATGTTTCGTATATGAAAATAAAAACAACGGGGCAATCGTGTGGGACGATCATGCGACAAAATGTGGGGTTTGTTTAGAAACTGCAGCCATTTCGATTGAACAATATGAAAAAGGAATGCCCATCAAAGACATTCGCCACCTTATTGATGAAAAATATAAAGATGGATACGCCAAGCCAACACCGACAAAGCCGCCGATGTAAAAAACCGAGCATTTCGCTCGGTTTTTTACTTTTTCGTTAATTGCCATGCCTGCTTGAGATCTTTCCATGAAGACGCTTGATTATACATGAGCACGCCGCCACGATACACTTTTGAACCAAATACGAATAAAAAGGCAATTGTTCCGACGAGCAAACCGATGCTAAGGACAATTTCCCAAGTTGGAACGTTCAACATGCCAATGCGTAAAAACATAATCATCGGGGTAAAAAACGGGACAAACGACATTGCTGTAATAAATGGTGACTCCGGTGCATTTAAACCAAACATCGCCATGATAAACGCTGCGACAACGAGCATCGTCACAGGGCCAGCCATTTGTTGTACTTCTTCGACGCGGCTGACGATCGAACCAAGCACAGCAAATAACATCGCATACAACAAATAACCGAGCAAGAAAAAGAGAATGCCATATAAAATAAGGGAGAGAGGCAGTTCATCCATGCCAATTAGCTGACGCAACATATCACTATTTTTCATCGATGCATAACCAACCGAAAATATGAGAATAAATTGCGTCAAACTTAACAAAGCAATCCCTAAAATTTTTCCGAACAATTGCTGAATGGGTGAGATGCTTGATATTAAAATTTCCATAATGCGAGATGACTTTTCTGTTGCTACTTCCATCATAATCATACTTCCGTACATTAACACAAACATGTACATCGCAAACAATAGCACATAAACGATCGCCCTTGCTTGATTTAGTTGTTCTTCTGTTTTGGCATGTTGTTCAAGCGCCACTTTTTCCATCGCAATCGGTGCATATAGTGCGTTGATTTGTTCATACGTTAACCCGATTTGCTTTGCCATCATCGCGATTTTGACTTGTTGCAACGCTTGCTCGATTTCATGTGTGACATCACTATCTGCAATATTTTTCGCATAATATGTCACTTTCGGCTGCGCATTTTGTACGTCAAGCATGATATACGCATACCATTGATCCGTTTGAACATACGTTTTCGCTTGTTCTTCACTTCCATCATGGCGAACAAGACTTATTTCTTTATTCGTTTGAAATTGTGCTTGTAGTGCTTCGTACCATCCATTTGTTTCGTCAATAACACCAATTGTTTTTTGACCATCATTACTAAATGCTTCTATGATGCGATCTAGCTGACTAATACCAAATACAATCAAAGCAGTAACAATCGTTGAAATTAAAAAAGACTTTGATTTTAATTTTGTTACATACGTATGAAGAAAAACAATCCAAAACTTATTACTCATACGCTGCACCTACTTTCTCAATGAAAATATCATTCAACGATGGTTCTTCTAATGAAAATGTGCGAATAAATCCTTTCGAATAAATATGTTCAAGAATATGTTGCGATACGCTCTCATTTGCTATTTGCAAACGAACTCCTTCCACGGTCTTCTCCATTTTTATTACGCCTGGAATGTGTGTTAACGTTTCAAACGGAAGTTCCCCATGAATAATGACATTTTTTTTGCCGAAAGATCTTTTTAAATCTTTAATTGATCCATGCACAATCGGTTTTCCTTTATGCATAATGCATATATGTTCACATAATTGTTCGACATGTTCCATTCGATGACTTGAGAAAACGATCGTTGTTCCCTTTTTCTGCAAATCAATGACAGCCTCTTTCAACATTTCTACATTTACCGGATCTAATCCGCTGAACGGCTCATCTAAAATAAGTAGTTGTGGACGATGGAGCACTGCAGCGATAAATTGAATTTTTTGTTGATTGCCTTTTGATAGTTGTTCTACTTTTTTGTCTTCATATTGTGGTATTTTAAAACGCTCGAGCCAATCGCGCATTTCTTTTACAATTTCTTCTTTATGTAACCCTCGTAATCTACCTAAATAGATGAGTTGCTCTTTTACTTTTAGCTTTGGGTACAATCCTCTTTCTTCTGGTAAGTATCCGATAAGATGACTATGTTTGTACGTGATGCGCTCACCGTTCCACGTAATCTCCCCTTTTGTCGGCTCAAGTAATCCTAAAATCATTCGAAACGTTGTCGTTTTCCCCGCTCCATTCGCTCCGAGAAATCCAAACATACGCTGTTTTGGAATAGACAATGTTACGTCATCTACCGCTACAAACGAACCGAACTGTTTTGTTACATGTTGTAAAAATAAACTCATGTTTCTCACTCCTCCTTCATTCCATTATAACGTATAAATATAGGCAAAAGTTTCATCTTTTTACTTTTTTATGTTAAAAAATAAGAAAAAACATACTTCTTTCTTATCCACCATTCATTTATAATGAAAAACGTCGGACGACAACTCCGTGCTGAAATGCAGGAAATAGGCGATTAACTTCGTTGTGACATTCGAGCCGTAAAAAGTAAATTAGAAGCGAAAATTGATGTTCCCCGACAAGAGATGAACGAACGATTTCAACAGGTAAACGAGAAAATGGACCTTCTCGATCTATGAGACACGCAAGAAACTGTTGATTTACTTTCTTCCAAAACACTTCAACATGAACAAAAACGTCGTCTTTTGTCCAAACAGTCGTAAAAATCCGTTGACATCTTCATTTTTTTGTTTCATAATTCTGAAAAAAGACATATGTGGAATAAGGCACGGGACGAGTAAACCGATGGAACGTGTCAGAGAGTGGAACCCATAGGCTGGAAGGTTCCTCACGCAAAATCGGTTGAACCTACCCTATACGGCCGCTTATGCAAACATAAGCCGTTCTCCCGACGTTACAGGGCAAGAGGTGGGCGCATTGCGCCAAAAAAGGTGGTACCGCGGAAACGACGCTTTTCCGTCCTTTTCTATAAGGGCGAAAAAGCGTTTTTTTATTTCAAGGAGGTGGAAAGGTGAAAAAAAAGCGAATCGTTGTCAAAATTGGTAGCAGCTCGTTAACCGAAAAAAATGGCACACTTTCAGAACAAAAGCTTGTTGAACATGTCGAAGCACTTGCTTATATGAAGCAATTAGGACACGATATTATTCTTATCTCATCAGGTGCCGTAGCAGCCGGATTCGGTTTACTTGGGTATCGCTCACGCCCGAAGGCACTCGCCGCGAAACAAGCAGCGGCAGCAGTCGGTCAAGGCCTGCTTATGCAAAAATACATTTCCGCCTTTCGTTCGTTCGATATTGTCACAGGACAGTTGTTGTTAACGCGTGCAGATTTTTACGACCGCGAGCGGTTTCGTAACTTATTTGCGACAATTTCTACATTGTTAGAACGTGGCGTTCTTCCAATTATTAATGAAAACGACTCAATTGCAGTGGAAGAATTGACGTTCGGGGATAACGATTTATTGTCCGCGCTTGTGGCCGGTTTTTTGCATGCTGATGCTCTCATTATTTTAACGGACATTAATGGGCTATATGACAAACATCCAAATCACCCTGAAGCAAAAAAGTATTATTTTCTCTCGGAAATGACTGACGAGCTTATCGAGCAAGCTGGAGACAGCGGCTCAGCAGTTGGAACGGGTGGAATGAAATCGAAGCTGCTTGCCGCACAAAAAGCGCTTTCTTTTGGTGTCAGCGTCTTTATCGGTACAGGAAAAGGAAAAGAAAAATTGAAACATATTTTAGAAGGAAAAGGCGATGGGACGTATATCGGCTCCCCTTTTCAAGAACATATGCAAATGCGAAAACAATGGATTGCGTACCATTCCGAAGTCGCAGGTGCAATTGAAATTGATGAAGGAGCAGAAAGTGCGGTATTGCATAAAGGAAAAAGTTTATTACCTGCTGGTGTAACAAACATATTCGGCTCGTTTCAAGCGCTTGATGTCGTAAATGTCGTGAACAAAAAAGGAGAAATCATCGCGAGAGGTCAAGTATATTACGCCGCTGACGATTTAGTGAAAGTAAAAGGTTTTTCAAGCGAGGAAGCGAAACAATATTCCTTCCACCATCGCCCAGAAGTCATTCATCGCGATAACTTAGTATGTTTTAAAAAAACAACAGTCCGATAAATACGAAAAGGAGCGAAAAAAATGAACGAATTACTTACAAAAGCAAAGAAACTAAAACAAGTTTCTAAACGTTTAGCATTATTATCAACGGAAGAAAAAAACAAGGCGCTTGCGATCATCGCGGAAACATTAGTTGCACGAAAATCGTACATTTTAGAAGAGAATGAAAAAGATATGGAAAACGGAAAAGAAAACGGACTCTCCCCTTCGTTGCTTGACCGACTACAACTGACGGAAGAACGTATTCACCAAATTGCTGACGGTGTTCGCCAAGTGATTCAGCTACCAGATCCAATCGGCGAAACGATCGAACAATGGACGCGACCAAACGGGCTCAGATTAAAACAAATTCGCGTGCCGCTTGGTGTTGTCGGTATGGTATATGAAGCCCGTCCAAATGTAACAGTCGATGCAGCTAGTCTTTGTTTAAAAACGGGAAATGCCGTCTTGTTGCGCGGTAGCTCGTCCGCCATTCACTCGAATAAAGCGCTCGTATCCGTCATGCAAGAAGCGTTAAAACAATCGTCAGTTCCATCCGATGCGATTCAATTATTAGAAGATACAAGCCGTGAAACAGCACAACACATGTTTCGTTTAAAAGAATATGTGGATGTTCTCATTCCACGGGGAGGTGCTGGACTTATCCAATCGGTCGTCGAACACGCCACAATTCCTGTGTTAGAAACAGGCGTCGGCAATTGTCATATTTTCATTGACGACTCCGCCGAAAAAGAAATGGCGCTCGATATCGTCATAAACGCTAAACTACAACGTCCGTCTGTCTGCAATGCGGTTGAAACGGTCATCGTTCACGACCAATGGCCATATATAAGTGCGTTGCTTGAAACGCTGCATGAAAAAGGGGTCGAGCTGCGCGGCGACAAACGGCTCTCGTCTACATATCCGTTCGTCCGTGAAGCGACAGAAGCCGACTGGGCGACTGAATTTTTAGCCCCGATTTTAGCGGTGAAACTCGTCGAAACGGTCGATGAAGCCATTGAACACATTGAACGCTACGGTACAAAACATT
The DNA here is from genome assembly GCF_019448545.1 of Anoxybacillus sp. ST4. Classification (NCBI taxonomy): domain Bacteria; kingdom Bacillati; phylum Bacillota; class Bacilli; order Caryophanales; family Anoxybacillaceae; genus Anoxybacillus; species Anoxybacillus sp. ST4. The sequence goes on from NZ_JAHZOE010000011.1 coordinate 42,335, forward strand.
CCGAAGCGATTATTTCTAAAACCGATGAACATGTAGAGCAGTTTCTTGCTCATGTCGATGCCGCTGTATTGTACCATAACGCCTCCACTCGCTTCACCGACGGCGAACAGTTCGGATACGGTGCGGAAATCGGCATTAGCACACAAAAACTGCACGCTCGCGGCCCAATGGGTTTGCGTGCCATCACGACAACAAAAACACTTGTGTATGGAAATGGACAAGTGCGAACATAAAAAAACCTAGCCTCTATGTGGGGCTGGGTTTCTTTTCTTTCATCCAATCGGACATGTTTTACAATGGGATTGCGCGACCGTTTGATAGGACAGACAACACGTTGTTCTCCGAATACGACTCGCTCCCTTCCAAAAACGATACAACGGATTTTGAGAATATGCTCCAAACAACTTTCCATCTGCCTCTTGAACAATAAACAGAAAATCATCATAAATTTGATGGCGTAAATCGCCAAACGAATTTTCTTCTAATAACATTTCATATAACCAAATGATATAAATCGAGACGTTTTCCCATAAAATAAGCGTTGGGATGTTGGTGATTTTCCGCAAGTGTTCGATTAACAAAGCAAGATGTTCAGCGAAAAGATGTTTAATCATTTGCGTACGCCATTTGTCGCGATCGCCGTGAACTGTTGTATATACTAACGATTCAAAATAAAAAGTAGGCAACCATATTTCTAATTCATCGTCTGTATCCATCCATATTTGATCGAAAGACAACGAAAGACGCTTGTTCCAAACAGACATTGCATATAACACAATTGCTATAAAAAGGCTGTATCTTTTTATGAATATGGAAGCGGAAACGACTCGATTTCGAGCTCCAATTTTTTGTTGTACAAGTTGTAAATATGTGCTCAATTCACCTTCATCATGCAATTGATTAAGCTGAATAGACAAAGGGGAGATTATACGTCTTCTTGAAAAACGAAATCTCTCTAACTGTTTCATTTCATCTTCAGAAAAGACCATTACGATACACCCTCCTTCCCAACAAGAAATCTCCCTTTCCCATAAGGAACACAAAGCGGTGTGCCGAATAGAGGATCGTAAATAACTTCGCAATCAAGCTGGAAAACATCTTTTACAAGTTGACGTGAAATAACGTTCTCCGGCTTCCCTTGTGCATATACTGTTTTGTCGCGAATCGCAATAATATGGTGGGCATAGCGACAAGCTAAATTTAAATCATGAAGCACCATGATGATCGTTCGCTTTTCTTGTTCATGCAATGTAAACAATAAATCAAGAATTTCAATTTGATGTGCCATATCTAAATAAGTTGTCGGCTCATCAAGTAAAATGACTTCTGTATTTTGCGCTAACGTCATCGCAATCCATGCGCGTTGGCGCTGTCCTCCAGACAGGGAGTCAACCGAGCGCTCCGCCAATTCTGTCATTCCTGTCGCTTTAAGCGCCCGTTGGACTGCTTCTTCATCCTCTTTTGACCATTGTTTTAACCACGTTTGATGTGGATAACGCCCTTGTTTGACAAGTTGCAAAACCGTCAACCCTTCTGGTACGGTTGGCGACTGCGGCAAAATGGCCATCTTTCTCGCTACTTCTTTCGTTGGCATTTTTGCGATTGCTTTTCCTTCAAGCAATACAGTGCCACCAAGCGGTTTTAATAGTCGAGCAAGAGACCGTAATAACGTTGATTTTCCGCAGCCGTTCGCCCCAATGAAGACGGTAATTTCCCCTTTCGGAATACTCACGTTCAACCCTTCGATAACGATTTTGTTTCCGTAAGACAGCGTAAGCGATTTTGTTTGAAAAATGGCCATCTATTTTGCACCTCGCTACGTATTTCGATTTTTGTACAGCAAATAAATAAAATACGGGGCCCCAATTGCTGCGGTAAATACGCCTGCTGGAATTTCTAATGGGGCAAAAAGCGTCCGCCCCATGAGATCAGCAAGCAATACTAAAATCGCTCCTAACAAAGCCGATGTTGGCAACATCCCACCGAATGAAGAACCTACTAATCTTCTCGCCATATGCGGAGCCATTAATCCGACAAAGCTAATCCCACCTGCAAACGCTACAGCTCCCCCCGTTAATGCTGTACCTAATAAAAGAAAAAACAATCGCTGTTTTTGTAAAGAAGCGCCCGCACTCACCGCAAGCTCCTCTCCTAGTTCTTGAATGTTTATTTGTCGAACAGAAAGAAAACTAATCAATAACATCAAAAGTGCCCAAGGGATGAAAATGACAACTTGTTTCCAAGAGGCTCCATATACACTTCCAGTAATCCAAATATTCGCTTGGCTCGCCCGATAAATCGGTCCAATGAGCATGAGCATAGTAGTAAAAGCTTGCATGAGCGCAGATATCCCTATCCCGATCAAGACGAGACGGATCGAGGATACACCGTTTTTCCAAGCTAGCATATACACAAGAAAAACGGCGATCGTGGCTCCTATAAAAGCACCTAAAGGCAACCAGTGAATACTAATGATAAGCGATCCATTTTTATCACTAAATATCGTTAAAAATAAAACAACTACTACGGCTGCGCCACTTGTCATCCCAAGTACATCTGGAGAAGCAAGCGGATTGCGAATCATTCCTTGAAGAATAGCACCAGCTACCGCTAATGACATTCCCGCAAAAAAGGCGATAATCATTCGAGGTAAGCGAAATGAATAAATTACAATCTCATCCATTTCACTTCCACTACCTAATAGCGTTTTTATAACATTTACTGGGGAAATATACATTTCTCCAATTCCTGTGCTAAGAAGAAACAAAAAAATAGAAATCATTAGTAGCACTAAGCAAGTAGTCGTGGCTTTTTTGTCAATTAAAAATGAAATATTGTTTCCCACTCGAAATGGTATGTACTTTCTCATTTTAAGATCCCCCTACGGGCAACATAAATAAAAAATGGAACCCCGATAAATGCCGTCATAATTCCGACAGGCACTTCTTGCGGCATTAATATATAGCGAGCCCCGATGTCTGCAAAGTTTAAGAGACTTCCCCCAATGAAAGCACAATACGGAAGTAGCCAACGATGATCATTCCCGACAAATGCTCGAGCAATATGGGGAACAATAATTCCTATAAAACCTATTGGCCCAGCTACTGCCACAGAACTTCCTGCTAACAAAACAATAAAAATAGCCATAATTAACTTGACAAAGTTCGTACGTTGTCCCAATCCTTTTGCTACATCATCTCCTAGCATAATAATGTTGACCTTTGGCGCCAATAAAAAAGATCCAGCCCATGCAATAAGAAAGTAAGGAAGAACAGAAGTTAACATCTCTAACTTTCGTCCTGAAACAGATCCTGCCAACCAAAACAACACCTCTTCTAACGCTTTTTCATTTGCAACTAACAATCCTTGTGTAAGAGAAGCAAAAAGTGTCGCTACAGCTGTGCCTGCTAGCGTTAATTTAAGTGGTGTCATCCCTTCTTTTCCAACTGAACTGATGACAAATACAATGATTGCTGCAAGTGTAGCACCGATTAAAGCGAGTGATGAGAACACATAGAGCGAACTAACTTGAAAGAAAGTTACACATAGCACAATCAAAAACCCTGCCCCTGCATTAATTCCAAAAATTCCAGGCGAAGCGAGTGGGTTTTTCGTTAACGCTTGCATAAGTGCGCCTGCCATGGCCAAGCTTGCTCCAACGGCTGCGCCAATCAACGCACGTGGCAAGCGGACTGAATGAATGACAAGATGTTCATTTGAATCATTCTTATTCATCAGCGCCTCGATTGCCGTTCGATAGCTTGTATCTGTGTAACCATAAATGATACTCATCCACATACTAATAAAAAATATAAGTACAAATAAAAGCAGTCCAACCAACCGTTTTGTACTGTTTTCTAACATTGTAGATAATCTCCTTACTATGATTTGTAGCCTCATATAAAGTCTATTTGATATCGAATATCAGTGTCAATTAATTTATTAGATTATTTGAAATCTCGGCAAGTAAATTATAATTCAATTATATAATTTAATTGACAATGATTATCATTCATATTATTATTTTATTCGTTAACGAAAATCATTTTCAAATAGGAGGCGTACATATGAAAAAACTTTCTTTTATGCTGATGATTGTTCTTCTTTTCGTTCTTAGCGCTTGCAACGGTTCGAACGAAGAAACAACGACAAAGCAAGATGAAGAAAAACCTGTAACTTATACAGTCGAGCATGCGATGGGCACAACTGAAATAAAAGGTGCACCTAAACGCGTTGTTATTTTAACGAACGAAGGAACAGAAGCTTTATTAGCATTAGGTGTAAAACCAGTCGGTGCTGTTAAATCGTGGCTTGGAGATCCTTGGTATGATCATATCAAAGATCAAATGGATGGCGTAAAAGAGATTGGAACGGAAAGTGAGCCAAATTTAGAAGCAATCGCTTCATTAAAACCAGACCTAATTATTGGTAACAAACTACGTCAAGAAAAAATTTATGAGCAATTAAACGCTATTGCTCCAACTGTTTTTTCTGAAACGTTAAAAGGAAACTGGAAAGAAAACTTCATGCTCTATGCAAAAGCAGTCAATAAAGAAGAAAAAGGAAAAGAAATCATGGCTGCGTACGATCAACGTATTGAAGATTTGAAAGCGAAGTTAGGAGATAAACTACAGATGAAAGTTTCCATTGTCCGCTTTATGGCTGGGGATGTACGCATTTATCACAAAGACTCCTTCTCTGGCGTTATTTTAGATCAGTTAGGATTCGCACGCCCTGAGTCACAAAATGTTAACGATTTTGCGGAAAAAGGTGTAACAAAAGAACGAATTCCAGCAATGGATGGCGATATTCTCTTTTATTTCACATATGAAGAAGGAGATGGTGCAGCTACAAAAGTAGAAGATGAATGGATTAACGATCCGCTTTTCAAGAATTTAAACGTAGCGAAACAAGGAAAAGTGTACAAAGTGAGTGACGCCATTTGGAATACAGCCGGTGGGGTTCTGGCGGCGAACCATATGCTTGATGATATTGAAAAGTATTTCCTGAACCAATAGCACATATACAAAAGCCAGCCTCCGCGTGGGGCTGGTTAAAATCTCTTTTGAAAGAAAAGGAGCAATCAGACAATAGGCCATGCGATGAAGAAAGTAACGATAATAAGAAAAACACCTGTTACTAAAAATGAAAAAACAGCCTGCAATCCGCCAGTTCTCCATCTTAAGTATAATAAGAAGAGCAACTCGCCACCATTTTATGCGAAATCCACTACGCTTCATCCCCGCACAAATCCACCTTCCGAATGGATGATCTGTCCAGTAATCCATTCGGCTTCGTCGCTTGCTAGAAAGCGAACGAGGCGCGCAGCATCGTTTGGTGTGCCGATTCGACCGAACGGAAATTTCGAAAGAAGGTATTGTTTTAGTTCTTCGTTCATCCATCCTGTATCGGTAGGTCCTGGATTGATGGCGTTTACGGTTATCTTTTTTTCGGCTACTTCGACGGCGAACGTTTTGACAAACGCATCGATCGCCCCTTTTGTTGCCACATATGCGCTTTCTCCCGGCATTGGACCAAGCGACTGCCCCGATGTCATCATAATAATTCGTCCACCTTGTGGTTTTGCAAACATATTGGCAAATGCCACACTTAACATGATCGGCGCTCTGACATTGACAAAATAGTGTCGGTCGAGCATTTCGCTTGTTAACGATGAATACGGAAGCGAAACAGAATAGCAAGCGTTGTTTACTAAAATATCCGGTACACCAAACACCTCGCACACCTTATCGAGCAATACTTGCGGTGCTTCTTCTTTAGATAAATCGAGTTCCAAGGAATGGCACACGACACCGAGCGCTTCTAGCTTTCGTTGAATGTGAAGCGGTTCGTCTTGCTCCATCCCCCACGGCATCGTACGGTCGTATGCGCTCCAGTACGTGAAAAAAATATCTGCCCCTGCTTCGGCTAGCGCCTCACAAATTGCAGCACCGATTCCATGTTTCCGGCTCACCCCTGTTACTACCGCCTTCTTTCCTTTTAATATTTTAATATTCTCAATCATTCTCACCTCCTACCGAATCGCTTCTAAATACTTCCGCAAACCGCTGATGCTCGTCACTCCATTTCGCCTCTTCCAATCGCAATGACATCGGAATATCGCAATGAATGGCCGCAAGTTTGCGCGACAAATAAAGCGAGTCAAAATGTTCGGTTATTTTTTGTTGTTGCGCTTTTGTTAAGTTCGCTAAATTTGCGATGATTCCTTCAATTGATCCATATTGTTGAATGAGTTTAACCGCTTGTTTTTCTCCGATGCCACGTACACCTGGATAATTGTCGCTCGGATCCCCCATGAGCGCTTTGACATCAATAAGTTGCTGTGGCTGAATCCCTTTTTCTTCAATAAAACGGTCGAGCGTATACGCTTCATAGCTGCCGATTCCTTTAGCCAATAAGTAAACCGTGACACGTTCCGAAAGAAGCTGAAATAAATCCCGGTCTCCTGTCATAATAGAAATTTGCATATGTTCGCGATATTGCTTGACGAGCGAACCGATGCAATCGTCCGCTTCGGCACCGAGCACACCGATATTCGGAATACCAAGCATCGCAACCACTTCTTTCGCTAAATCAAACTGCGGAACTAATTCATGTGGCGGCTCGCCTCGATTCGCCTTATAATCTGGAAACCATTCCGTGCGAAACGTCGTACTTCCCATATCCCAACAACAAACGACATGCGTCGGTTGGAGCGCATTTGTCGCCGCTTCGATATGCTTTACTACCCCATCTACCGCATTCGTCGGCACCCCACGGCTATTCATCATCTATCGCGGCGCCGTCGCATAAAACGATCGAAACAATAACGCCATCCCGTCGATTAATAACAAATGTTCTCGTTCCATCATTCGTTGTCCTTTCTATGTATCGATGCAACAAGTATAACAAAAAACCACCCCATATGGGATGGCGGAAACGTTCAAACATATTTTGTGCAACGTATCATTTATTGCAAACGTCTTTTTAAAAAACCAACCAACTTCATAATCGACCATACAATAACAAATACGACAACGTAAATAATAAAAAAAATAACAATACCTTTTAAAAAAAGAAGTAAAATGCCTTTCCAACCTTCTTTAGACCAACTAATATACAAAAGACATACAAGAAATGCAAAGAAAGCAATGTAACTTTTTTTCATGTTATTTCCTCTTTCACACTCTGAAGTCATAAGTAGATAAAACATCGTTAACTCGAAAACCAAATGTTTTTATTTCTAAATCGTACTCTAGATTAAGGGGCATGATACGAATTTTCCAAATACCATCTGGTTTATCCAAATGAAGAAAAAAAGAAAAATCCACAATTGAAAATACTTTTTGTATCGTTTTTTTCTGGTCAAGTTCTATCTTAATCCTAAAAACTGCTTCTCCATGTGGATGATACCATATCATTTCAACAAATCTATCAGTTTTTTCAACATGTGAAATCACACAATGAATGATACAGTATTTGTCAAGTGGAGTAAAAACTTTTTTTATCTCTATAGGATTACGCTCACGGTCAAGTTCAGTGCAACTATTTACACTAAATAACTTAATAACGACCACCGCCAATTAATTTATGGAGTTTATTTTCCACTTTTGTTATGCCGTCATCAATTGCTTTGCCTACTTTTGTACTGTCAAACCATTTTTCTACTGCAGCAACTTTGTTCATACTGCCTATTACATAACTTCCGGCGAAATATCCCGCTACTGTACCCTTTGCGGCTCCTTTTGCCGTTTCTGAAGCCACTTTTCTTTCTAACATAGTGAATCCTGTAGTTGCAGCTTTATATGCTCTCACTCCATTACCTATCCCACCTGTAGCCATCCCAACGACATTAGAAATCGTATTACTTCTCAAATCATCAGCAATAGAACTGACAACCCAATGTGCAGCTTTTTGTATTTTATTCATGGTATCCCTCCTAACGAAAGAATATTTTACGAAATAATCATAAAAAAAAAAAAAAAAATATGTCAATCCTTTTTTAGAATAAATTGGCTCTTCACCACAAGTTGTACTTGATCATTTAAGGTAGGTGTGCATAGAGGAAATAGAGGGTACAAAAAATGCGAATTTTCCTGTGAAGACGTTGTAGCACGTGTGGCGTGACGTTCAGCACGTCGTATCCAGCCATCTCTCCTCGAAGTGTGGCGACGGATGCGTTTCAGCGATGGGTCGCGCAATCTTGCATCGGAACATCCATTCAGGCGGTGGCTCGTATGCTCAAGCTTCCTTACACGACCGTTGAACGATGGTTTTATACCCATGCCCCTTCCTTCCTATCGAATGACGTCCAACCAAAGGCGGTTTGTGTCGATGAGTTTGCTTTTCGAAAAGGGCACGACTATGGAGTGGCGATCATGGATGCCGAAACGGGAGAAGTGTATGCCATGGAAGCAGGAAAGAACGAGGAAGCCATTGGGCGTGCATTGGCTCATGTGTCTCGTTCCGTTCAGTATGTCGTGAGTGACTTGGCTCCAGCGATGAAAAAAGCGATTCAACGGGTTTGCCCAGAGGCGACACATGTCGTCGACTATTTCCATGTCATTCAGCTGTTTACCGATGCTTTAGAACGTTGTCGCAAATATTTGGGCAAAGGAGGCAAGAAACACGGAAATGTTCGTTCCGTTTGCCGTTTATTGAGCCAATGTCCAGAGAAATTGACGGAGGAAGAACGTCAAATCATACGAGAATGGTGTAATGAAAGCGATTACTTAAAGTCTGTTTACCAATCGCTCCAACATGTTCGCTATGTGTTCAAAAGCAAAGATGAGCAACAGGCGAAACGACGCTTGAAGGCTTGGATTCATCGGTATTTGTCTTGTCCTTGTTCCGTTGTTCGTGCCATCGCAAAATCACTCGTCAAACGAACAGACGAAATGATATCGTGCATTTTATCCCATTATTCGAATGGGAAGATGGAGGGAACGAATAACAAGATCAAGCTGATGAAACGTCGGGGATACGGATACCGAAATATCCAGCGTTTTGCACTGCGGGTTCGGCTGGAAACAGCTAACATACTTTCATGACAGGTGCAAGTACATCTTTTGGTGATGAACCATAAAAAATATACATATATATGTCAATCCCTTTTTTAGAATAAATTTCATAAAAAGAAACAAAAAACCACCCCTACAATAAAGGGTGGCTGACGTTAGAAGAAGTGCGAATCGTTTGTTTTTTTGTTAGCTCTTCATCGACTTTCAGTAGTTCTTTTTTCTCCCAGCTGACGAAGTAGTCTTCCCATAAGACGTGACAACGATCATCCGTCACTTCTAACACAATTCCTCTCGTTCCATCAAGGGCGTAGACGACGCAGTTTCCGATATGAAACATGGCGCTCACCCGAGACGGAAGACGATGCCATGCCCACCGCGTGGATATTCCCAGCGAATGTTTTCGTGCGGACAGCCAATACGACAGCTGCCGCACTCATGACAGCCTTCATAGCCAACGTGCATGCGAATATCTTCCCATTTGTAAACGGCGGCTGGACAAAAAATGGTACAAATTTTATCTGGGCATTTCGTCAAACATATATTGTCATCTAGCACGTGAAGATGCGATTTCGTATCCGCGTTAAAACGAACTAAATATTGCTTTTCTTCAATCGTTTGCGCCTTCATCATTTCATCACCTTCCATGCTTTCATCATATCGCGTGCCAGCTTAAACTTTTGTTTCGTTGAGCCGAGATCACGCCAAATTTTTTTCTGTTTTTCCCATTTCGATGCCCCGTCCACCGTAAACATTTGGCTTGCTGCACGGTTGAGCATTGGAATGTATTGATCAAAATATTGCGGAAATGACTCAAAATGATGCGTCGCATCTTTATATTTTTTCAAATCTTGACCGATAAAACTTTCCATGAGCTTCATTCGGTATTGATCAAGCATGCTTTCCGAAAAGTCGTTTTGCTCTTTTGCCATAATGATTGTTTCCGCCGCTAACCGACCAGAAGTCATCGCCATATTGGAACCTTCGCGATGAATCGCATTGACAAGCTGGGCGGCATCACCGACGACAAGCACTCCATGACCGGCCACTTTTGGAATGGAATGATAGCCTCCTTCTGGAATTAAATGGGCTAAATATTCCACCGGTTCACTCCCTTGAATGTATGGACGAATCATCGGATGATTTTTCACATACTCAAGTAGCTCATACGGCTTGATTTTATGCTTAATTAACCCGGATAATAACGTGCCAACACCGATGCTAAGTGTGTCTTTATTTGTATATAAAAAGCCTGTTCCTAAAATTCCTTTTGTCGCATCGCCAAAAATTTCGATCGTACAGCCTTGGTTCGCTTCAAGGTTAAAGCGATCTTCAATGATGTTTTTATCAAGCTTTACAATTTCCATCGTCGCTAAAGCGACTTCGTCTGGCCGCCATTCACGGTGGAAGCCGAGCTGTTTTGCAAGTAGCGAGTTAACACCGTCAGCCAACACGACGACATCGGCATAAATGTCGCCATCTGGACGATCCGTACGGACACCAACTACGCGGCCGTTTTCGACAATACATTCGACCGCTACCGTTTCACATACGAGAAGCGCTCCTTGTTCAACTGCTTTTTCCGCAAACCATTGGTCAAATTTCGCGCGCAATACGGTAAAGTTGTTGTACGGCTCACGCCCCCATTCTAACCCTTTGTAGCTAAACGTGACAGCCGACTCTTTATCCATCATCATAAACCGTTGCTCAACAATCGGGCGCTCTAACGGCGCTTCTTTATAAAACGCTGGAATAATATCTTCCATCATTTTGCGGTACAATACACCGCCCATGACGTTTTTCGCCCCTGGATATTCACCGCGCTCTAGAAGTAGCACGTTAACCCCCGCTTTTGCTAGTTCATAGGCACACGCCGTTCCGGCCGGACCTGCGCCAACGACGATACAATCAAATTTTTCAGGCATGGCGAATTTCCTCCTTCATACGGTCAGCCTTTAATTTTGGAATTTCTTCTTTTAATCTCTCAATGAGAAGCGGGACAATTTCAAACGCATCGCCGACAATGCCATAATGGCATGATTGAAAAATCGGTGCGTTTGGGTCTTTATTGATCGCAATAATTAATTCCGAGTTTTGCATGCCAACGACATGCTGAATCGCACCGGAAATACCGATCGCAAAATAAATTTTCGGTGTGACTGTCACGCCTGTTTGTCCCACTTGGTGATGATGATCAATCCACCCTGCCTCGACGACATCACGGCTTGCCCCAACTGCACCACCGAGCACTTCGGCTAGCTGATGAATGAGTTGAAACCCTTCTTTGCTTCCCATGCCTTTTCCGCCAGCGACGACGATATCCGCTTCGTCAATGCGCACTTTTTTTGTTGTTTCTCTTACAATCTCTAATACTTTCGTACGCATTTCTTCTTCGCGCAATTCAATATGTTCTTCGACGATGCGACCTGTTCGTGATGAATCTGGTGGTAGCGCTTTCATTACTTTTGGGCGCACCGTCGCCATTTGTGGACGATATTTTTTACATAAAATCGTCGCCATAATATTCCCGCCAAATGCCGGACGACTGGCTAATAATAGTCCTGTGTCTTCTTCAATATCGAGTATCGTCGTATCAGCTGTTAAGCCTGTCGGTAAATCGGTGGCGATGGCGCTAGCTAAATCTTTCCCGGATGGTGTTGCCCCGTATAAAATCACTTCAGGTCTATGTTTATGGCAACAATCTAACAATGCGCGCATATATGGCTCGGTTCGATAATGCTCGAAAATAGCATCGTCATATACGTATACAACATCCGCACCATATTGGAACAATGTCGGTGCAAGCGACTTCACTTGATGACCAATCAAAACACCTGCAAGCTCCGTTTTTCGCTTATCTGCAAGCGCACGTCCCGCCCCTAACAATTCCAAAGATACAGGTGCAATGTTTCCGTCTTTCACTTCAACGTATATCCATATCCCCCGATAATCATCGAAATTCACATTTACCCCTCCCTATGAAAACAACTCTTTTTTTCCAAGTACAATAGATAAAAGTTCTTGCACTTGTTCTTCTTTTGTTCCTGTTAATATTTTTCCGCCTTCTGGTTTTGGTGGCGCCCATACTTTTGATACGATGGTTGGAGATCCCTTTAGTCCTAATTGTTTACGGTCAACATCTTCTAAATCGTCTGCAGTCCAAATCGTTGGTTGATATCGTGCGGCTTTAATCATGTTTGGCAAAGGTGCAAAGGAGATGTCGTTGATGTCTTTTTCTACAGTGAACAAACAAGGCAATTGTGATTTGACGACTTCATAGCCATCTTCTAATTTCCGATGAACGATCGCATACCCTTTTTCTTTATTGATTTCAACGACTTTGTTGACGCCAGTAAGAGGAGGAATGTTTAAACGGCGAGCGATCCCTGGTCCAACTTGTCCTGTATCTCCGTCGATTGTCATTTTTCCACAAATGATAAGATCAATCGGACGCTGTTTCGCGATTTTTTCAAGCGCTTTCGTCAGCGCATAGCTTGTTGCGAGCGTATCAGCTCCGGCAAATGCTCGGTCTGAAATCATATACCCTTCGTCTGCCCCAAGCTCAATACATTTCTTAATCGCTTTTACTGCTGGAGGAGGGCCCATCGTTAACACGGAGACTGTTCCACCGTATTTCTTTTTTAAACGAACAGCTTCTTCTACTGCATGCGCATCATACGGATTTAAAATCGCTGGGGCGCTTGCACGATCCATCGTGTTCGTTTTTGGATTCATTTTAATAATTTTCGTATCTGGCACTTGTTTAATACAGGCTACAATATGTAGCATATATTCACCTCCAAATCGATTGAATGTATAAATATTCTAGCATAATTAATGAATTGCTCGTAACAACTGTCTGAAAATTTACGATTTTGTTCACAATTTCACCGTACAGTTGCGTGAATGACGACGCCACGCCGAATCATTTCCTCGATGTAGCGATCCCCAGGAACAATTTGTTCGGGAGGGTATGCACCACGTTTTTGAATCGTTCCATCGCCAATCATTTGCGCAACAACGGAAACCGTATAGGCGGTAGAACGTGCCATCGCTGTAACATGTCTTTGTCGGTCTTTATGCGTCACCATCTCATATTCATATGTTCTCTCTTTTCCATCTTTTTCTCCCGCCACAATGACACGCAGCAAAACGACATCTTCTTTTTCTTTTAAATCTAAAAGCGGAGTCAGTACTTTTAACAATACATCGCGTGGACACACCGTTTTCCCGTCTACTTCTACTTCATAATCACGACGCGTCAATTGCAAATCGACGAGCAACCGAAATTTTTCTGCATGACCGGGATAGCGAATCGTTTTATATTCTAGACATTTTACATGTGGATAAGACTGTGGCAGCGTAGATGTTCCCCCTGATGTATGAAACGCTTCAAGCGGACCGAAACGATCGAAATAAATTGTTTCAACTTCTGATAAAGATGGCACTTGCCGTTTTTGTCCATCCCGAATAATGAAGGAAGGATCCGTGTAATGATCCAACAAACCTTCAAGCGAAAAAACATGATTGTACTCAAGCGGCGGCTCTGGGCGGAGTGGAATACCACCAACATATAATTTAATGGTATGAACGCGATCAAGTTGACTTGCCCCATATCCTGTTAAAATGTTAATCATCCCTGGGGCAACACCTAAATCTGGAATTATTGTAACACTCGCTCGTTTCGCTTGTTCATGTAAAGCAAGTACACGATCTGTCATATGACCAATATGTCCACCTAAATCGACTGCGTGCACCCCTGTTTCGATCGCAGCTTTTGCTACTTTTTCGTTAAATGTGTAAAAAAGTGCGTTAATGGCTACATCATGTCCTTGGATGGCATCCCGTAGTTCTTCATCATGAGTTGCATTCACCCGCTTCACTTTTACTTTTTCTGATGCCAACGAACGTTGAACGTCTTTCGCTTTTTCTTCATTTACATCAGCCAATGTCACTGATGATACGTTTTGCTGTTCAATTAAATCGCGCACAGCCTCTTTTCCCATTAAACCTGCTCCAAGAACAATGACATTCATCGTTCATCCTCCTCATACATCAATTTGTGCTCGTTGTAATTTCCCGCTATAATCGACATAAATACTTTTCCACTCCGTAAAAACATCAAGTGCCGCTACCCCTGAATCACGGTGTCCATTTCCCGTTCCCTTTGTTCCACCGAACGGCAAATGAATTTCTGCTCCGGTCGTTCCTGCATTGACGTATACAATTCCTGTATCGAAATCGCGCATCGCTGTAAACGCGCGATGAATATCACGAGTAAAAATCGCGCTCGAAAGTCCATAATCAACGCTGTTATTCACTTCAATTGCTTCTTCTAAACTACGAACAGATATAATCGACGTAACGGGACCGAAAATTTCTTCCCGTGCAATAGTCATTGTTGGTGTGACGTTTGTAAACAATGTTGGTGCATAATAAAATCCATTTTTATATTGTTCTCCTTGCATCACATGCCCACCTGCAAGTAACGTTGCTCCTTCGTTTTTTCCGATTTGAACGTAATGATCAATTTTTTGCAATGCATCTCGATTAATGACCGGTCCTACTTTCACACCTTCCTCTAATCCGTTTCCAACCGTTAATGTTTTCATAGCCGAAAGCAATCGTTCTTCTACTTGTTTTTTCACACGCTCGTGCACGATTACACGACTACATGCGGTGCAACGCTGACCCGATGTACCAAAAGCGCTCCATATAATCGCCTCAACAGCGAGCGTTATATTTGCATCATCCATGACGATAATGGCATTTTTCCCACCCATTTCAAGCGACACTTTTTTCAAATGTCGTCCACACGTTTCAGCAATTCGCCGTCCAACTTCGTTTGATCCAGTAAATGAAATGACTTTTACGTCACGATGTTCAACAAGCGCTTCGCCAACGACAGAACCACGTCCATGCACAACATTAAACACACCGTTTGGTAAGCCAGCCTCCTCGAATATTTGCGCAAGTTGTTGAGCCATGATCGGTGTTTCTAACGCTGGTTTCCAAACAACCGCATTGCCAGCAATGATCGCAGGGAACGACTTCCACGTGGCAATAGCTATTGGAAAATTCCAAGGGGTAATTAAACCAACAACACCAATTGGCGCGCGAACGCTCATCGCAAACTTATTTGGAAGCTCTGATGGCGTCGTATCCCCGAATAGTCGCCTTCCTTCTCCTGCCATATAAAACGCCATATCGATTCCTTCTTGCACTTCACCTTTTGCTTCTTCTATTACTTTCCCCATCTCCATTGTCAATAGGCGGGCAAGTTGTTCTTTCCTTTCTTGTAGCAACATGCCGACTTTATAAAGTACTTCTGCTCGTTTTGGGGCCGGCACAAGCGCCCATGTTTTTTGCGCACGCTTTGCCGCCGACACCGCCTGTTTGACATCTTGTTCATTTGATAATGTTACTTCCCCGATGCTTTCACCCGTAGCTGGATTTATAATTGAAACAAATTGCCCACTTGTCGATGGTATCCATCGTCCATCCATATAGTTTAATACTTTCATTTTTTTCCTCCTCTCGCCTGTTCAACAGTTAAAAATGGGGATAGGACGCTCGGATCTGTCATAACTTCGATGACTGTTGGCTTATCGTTTTGGAGCGCTTTTGTGAGCGCAGTTGAAAATTGTTTTTCTGTCTCTACACGTATGCCATCAGCCCCGAAACTACGCGCCAAGCTTGCAAATGATATATCCCCTAACTCTGTTCCAATGACACGATTAGGGTAACGAAGTTCTTGATACATGCGAATCGTCCCATACATCTTATTGTTAAATACAAGACTAATAACAGGGATGTTGTATCGAACTGCCGTTTCTAGCTCTTGTATTGTCATCATAAATCCCCCATCCCCACTTAGCGAAACGACAGGACGATGCGGTTTTGCCAATTTTGCCCCAATGGCTGCCGGTAATCCGTATCCCATCGCTCCTGATGTTGGCCCAATATATGTATGTTCACAAAATTGAAAAAATGAGTGGAGCCAACTTGCAAAATTGCCGGCATCATTCGTAATGATCGTTTGAGATGGAAGAATATGTTGAAGATTGTTGATGATGACTTCGTTTATGTTACGTTTGACCGATGGAAGCGATGATAATTGTTCATATGTTTCTCGTCGTTTTTTCACCCACGCCGTCCATGTCGGTTGAAGCTGAATGGTGAGCAACCGTTTTAATGCTTCCTTTGCATCGGAAACAACGCCAATGTGTGGAGAATATGTTACGCCGATGACATCGTAATCGATATCGATGTGGATGAGTTGTTGGTTTGATAATAACTTATAATCTTGTGTCGTCACTTCTGACAAACGTGTGCCGATCGCTAAAACAACATCAGCCTGCTCAACTGTCTCAATTATATTTCGTGGCGTCCCTAAGCCGAGATGACCAACATAAAGCGGATGGTCATTTGGAAATACATCGTGCCGACGAAAAGACGACATGACAGGCAGCGACCATTTTTCCACAAATAAACGAAAAACTTCTCTCGCTTCCGACCATATAATTCCACCCCCGGCAATGACAACTGGTCGCTTCGCTGACTGCAACAACCGCTCAATGCGCTGAATGTCTGCTTCGTTCGGTGCTGGTTTCGGAACAATCGTTTTTGAAAACGTGACATTATCAATTTGCTCATGTAGAAGATCTTCTGGGAGTGAAACGACAACCGGTCCAGGCCTTCCTGTTTGGGCAATTCGAAACGCCCGAGTTAGTAATTCAGGTAATCTTTTCGCATCATAAACTTCTACAGCCCATTTTGCTAGCGGACGAAAAAACGCTTCAACATCTATTTCTTGAAATCCTTCACGTCCTCGAAATGTCCGTGCAACTTGTCCTAACAATACAACCATCGGGGTTGAATCTTGCTTAGCAGTATGAATACCAATTGCTGCATTCGTAGCCCCAACTCCCCTTGTCGCCATAACGACGCCGACTTTTCCGCTTGCTTTTGCATATCCTTCAGCCATAAACGTCGCTCCACCTTCATGTCGGGCGGAAATGAGTTGGATCGTCTGTTCGGAAAAAAGGGCATCAAGTATTGGTAAATAACTTTCTCCTGGCACACAAAAGACGTGAGAAATGTCCTCACTTTTTAGGCATCGGACAACCGCTTCACATACATTCACTTCGATCCCTCCCCTCTTTTTGTATCATGTATACACAAATGAAATCATTTTATGCCCTAGCGAAAAAAAAGAGGAGTATATCCCTCTCCTTACTTTGTGAAACTGTTGATCCATTCTATATCCCCCTTTCACATATTTGGATGCGGACGAATAGAAATTGTTTGGTACGCTGTAAAAAATTCGATAGCCGCTTGCCCTTGTTCGCGCGTGCCTGAACTTGATTGCTTCATCCCACCAAACGGTGCTTGCGGCTCCGCCCCTCCTGTCTCACCATTTACTTGCACCATTCCTGCTTCGATACGTTCAATAAAGTAAAGCGCTTTTGATAAGTCGTTTGTAAATAATGAGGCACTTAAACCGTAAATGCTGTCGTTGGCCATTTCAATCGCTTCATCAATGGATGATGCTTCAACTATTGATAGCACAGGACCAAATATTTCTTCTCTCGCAATCGTTGCCCGATGTGATACAGAATCGAATACAGTTGGCTCAATGTACCAGCCTTCAGCGTTGCTCGCTCCCCCTCCGACAAGAAGTCGCCCTTCTTGTTTTCCGATACGAATGTAACGCTGAACCGTCTCGAACTGCCCTTTTGATACAACTGGTCCCATTGTCACTTGTTCATCCATTCCGTTGCCCACTCGAATGCGACCTACGTGCTCCACTACACACTCCCGAAATGCATCGATGACCTCTTTTTCGACAAATACTCGACTTGTTGCGGTACAACGTTGCCCCGTTTGTTTCATCGCCCCTTCTACTACAAGTCGAGCAGCAAAATCGATATGTGCATCTTTTAACACGATGGCCGGATTTTTGCCACCGAGTTCGAGCTGATATTTCGCGCCACGAGCTGCCGCTTTTTTTGCAATCTCACTACCAATTGCGTTTGAACCTGTAAACGTAATGGCATCTACTCCATCATGCTCAACAATCGCATCGCCAATTGTGCTACCGCGACCGAC
Organism: Anoxybacillus sp. ST4; assembly: GCF_019448545.1. Lineage (NCBI taxonomy): Bacteria > Bacillati > Bacillota > Bacilli > Caryophanales > Anoxybacillaceae > Anoxybacillus > Anoxybacillus sp. ST4. The sequence goes on from NZ_JAHZOE010000011.1 coordinate 60,463, forward strand.
AACGAAGTTTAAAACCCCCGGAGGCAACCCGGCTTCTACAAACAATTCAACGATGCGCGCACCTGTCGCACTTGCTTCCAATGCCGGCTTAAATACGACCGTATTACCATAAACGAGAGCAGGAGCAATTTTCCATATTGGAATTGCTAGCGGAAAGTTCCATGGTGCGATCACAGCAACAACACCGACAGGAACACGTTTTGTAAAAAATAAGTTTTTGGCATCAAACGATGGCAATACTTCGCCTATTTTTCTCAGTCCTTCGCCAGCATAATATCGCAAAATGGCCGCGCTCCGGTACACTTCTCCTTTCGTTTCAGCAAATCGTTTTCCCATTTCTTTTGTAGCTAATGTCGCTAATTCATCTGCATATTGCTCAAATAAATAAGCCACTTTTTGTAAATAACCGCCACGCTCCGGTGCCGAAGTTTGCGCCCACTTTTTCTTCGCTTTCACTGCAGCACGTACCGCTTCGTCTACATCGTGAACAGATGAGCCCGCAACGACCGCAACAAGCTCTTTCTGATCTGCTGGATTATAGCGCTCAATCACTTCATTTTTTCCTTCGATCCACTGACCATCAATGTAGTTTTTTACTTTTCGCATCATTTCACCACCTTTTGTTGTACTTCTGCTAACAGCTCACGTAAAATTGAAAATCCGCGCTCGAGCTGTTCGTCCGTCATCACTAACGGTGGTAAGAAACGAACGACGTTGCTATACAATCCGGCGCTCAAAAAAATCGCACCGCGCTTCCATGCATGCGAAACGATATATGCTGTTTGTTCTTTTGCTGGCGTTTTGTTCTCGTGGTCTGTCACCAGTTCAATCGCGCACATTGCCCCAAGTCCACGCACATCGCCGATGATGTCAAATTGTTGCTTCATTTCTGTTAGAAGCGACATCATCTTTTCACCAAGATGACGCGCACGCACGATTAACTGCTCTTCTTCAATCACATCTAAAACAGCTAGTGCAGCGGCGCATGCAAGCGGACTTCCAGAAAACGTACCACCAAGCTGACCGACTTCTGGAGCATCCATCATTTCACTTCGACCAACGACTGCGCTAATTGGTACACCAGCTCCCATTGATTTTGACAACGTCATTAAATCAGGTGCTACACCAAAGTGCTCCATCGCAAACATTCGACCTGTTCGAGCAAAACCCGTCTGAATTTCATCAGCAATCATCACGATGCCATGTTCATCACAAATGCGACGAATAGCCTGCATAAATTTTGCCGATGGAACGACAAACCCACCTTCTCCTTGTACAGGTTCAATGATGATTGCCGCCACATGATCAGGTGCCACTTCTGCGATGAAAAACTGCTGAAGTGCTTGAATAAGCTGATCATCAACTTCATCTGCTGTTTGCCCGTTAGCGCGGTAGTAATACGGATATGGGAATTTATACACTTCTGGGGCAAACGGGCCGAACCCTTTTTTATATGGCATGACTTTGCTCGTTAAAGACATCGTTAATAGCGTTCGTCCATGGTATCCACCTGTAAATGATACGACGGCAGGACGTCCCGTATACTTTCTAGCAATTTTCACAGCGTTCTCAACCGCTTCAGCCCCACTATTTAAAAAGATCGCTTTTTTCGGAAAATCTCCCGGTGTTAACTCATTCAACTTTTCCGCCAATAGCACATACGATTCATACGGTGTAACATGGAAACAAGGATGAATATATGCGGCTGCCTGTTGCTGAATGGCAGCAACAACTTTCGGATGGCAATGTCCAACGTTTTGTACCCCGATCCCTCCTGCAAAATCGATGTATTCGCGATCATTTATATCGCGAATGATCGCCCCTTTCGCTTCTTTAATAAAAATCTCCGTTACATTGTACGGCGCCCGCGCCACTGCTTTTCTTCTTCGTTCCATCCAATTCGACATCATCTCTCCTCCTTCGACAAATAAAAAGCCAGTTTAATCATTGTAACGACACAATGACTAAACTGGCTGGTGCTTATGAACGGCTCGTCGCCAAGACGAGTCAAATAAGCTCCACAGTTTTTATAGTTATTTGCTTTCTATTTTAAGACAATCTATTTATTTTTGTCAAACTATTTTTAAAATAAAAAATATTTACAAAATAAAAGTGCTGTTCTATAATTAAAATAGCTATCCCAACTAAACAGCTAACCGTTTGGCCTCGGATAGCAATGTCATTTGCTTATGAAAGAACTGTTCCGATTCGACCGACTTTCTCTTCGAAAGGCACGCTCGGGTCGTTTATGCCAGTTCCTTTCCAGGATATTTTAGGAAAGGACTGGCTTTTTTTATTCACAAGAAAAAGAAATGGAGGTGAGCGAATGAAAGGAGCTTTAGAAGGAATTCGTGTTGTAGACTTGACACGCGTCCTCGCTGGTCCGTATGCCACTATGATTTTAGGCGATCTCGGAGCAGATGTGATCAAAGTCGAAGCACCTGGCGGATCAGACGATACAAGATTTTGGGGACCCCCATTTCAAAATGGCATGAGTGCTTATTATGCAGCAGTTAATCGAAACAAACGAAGCATCACTATAAATCTAAAAGAAGAAAAAGGAAAAGAAACGATTCGCCAGCTCGTTAAAACAGCAGACGTCTTCATTCACAACTTTAAAACAGGAACGATGGAGCGGCTCGGGCTTGGATATGACCAGTTATCTCTAATCAATCCAAAACTCATTTATTGTTCCATTACTGGATTTGGAGAGACGGGGCCGTATCATCATTTAGCCGGCTACGACTATATTATTCAAGCGATGAGCGGTTGGATGAGCATTAACGGAACAGAACAATCCGGACCATTGAAAGTCGGGGTCGCTGTCACGGACATCTTTACAGGTTTGTATGCTGCCATTGCCGTACAAGCAGCGTTGATCGCTCGTGAAAAAACGGGACGTGGGCAAAAAATTGACTTAAGCTTGTTTGATTGCGCTATAAGTACGCTTGTGAACGTCGCTTCAAACTATTTAATGTCCGGTGAAGTGCCGAAACCGTTAGGAAACGATCATCCAAATATCGTCCCGTATTCAACATATGAAGCAAGCGACGGTTTGTTTGTCGTTGCAGTTGGAAATGATCGACAATTCCAAGCGCTATGCGAACTATTAGAAGATCAAACAATTGGTGCAGACGAACGATTTCGCACAAATGCTAGTCGAGTCGCCCATCGCCACGAGTTGAATGGTCGGCTGAACAAAGAGTTAAAAAAGAAAACGCGTGCGGAATGGCAACAATTATTCGAGCAAAAAGGCATTCCCTGTGGTCCTGTTTACACTATTCACGAAGCGTTTCAACACCCGCAAACATTGGCAAGAGATATGATCGTCAACATGGAGCATCCATATGTCGGGACATTAAAGCTCGTCGGATCACCGTTAAAATTTTCTGAAACGGCTGTGTCCTATCGACTCTTCCCTCCTCTTGCAGGAGAACATAACGATCACATATCACCATTAAACGATATGGAGGAATGAATGATGATGAACTTTGACTTTACCCAAGAACAAGAACTATTACGCCAAACAGTAAGAAAATTTGTTGATAAAGAAATTTTACCGTACATGAAAGAATGGGATGAACGCGGCTACTTCGATCCAAACATTTTGAAGCGACTGGCGGAATTAAATTTAATGGGCGTATGCATCCCAGAACAATACGGTGGAATGGGAATGGACTACAATTCGTTAGCGATCGTATGCGAAGAGCTAGAACGAGGAGATACAGCGTTTCGTACCGCCGTTTCCGTCCACACAGGATTGAACAGCTTAACACTTTTACAATGGGGAACAGAAAAACAAAAACAAAAATATCTTGTCCCCCAAGCAAAAGGAGAAAAAATTGGCGCATTCGGATTAACGGAACCAAACGCCGGTTCAGATGTTGCCGCCATCTCTACAACTGCTGTGCGCGATGGGGATGACTACATTTTAAATGGGCAAAAAACGTGGATTTCGCTTTGTGACATTGCTGATCATTTTATCGTTTTTGCTTACACAGATAAATCGAAAAAGCATCGCGGTATTTCTGCTTTTATCGTTGAACGTACGATGCCTGGTTTTTCATCGCGTCCTATTAAAGGAAAGCTCGGCATTCGTGCTGGCAATACGGGCGAGTTATTTTTCGACAACGTGCGCGTTCCGAAAGAAAATTTACTCGGCGAAGAAGGAGAAGGATTTAAAATTGCGATGTCTGCACTCGATAACGGACGGTTTACTGTCGCTGCTGGAGCATGCGGTTTAATTATGGCTTGTTTAGAAGCGAGCGTGAAATATTGTCATGAACGAAAAACGTTCGGCAAAGAAATTGGGCGTCATCAACTTGTTCAACAAATGATCGCAAACATGGAAGCTGGTTTACAAATGAGCCGCTTGCTCGTATATAAAGCCGGATTTTTGAAAAATAAAGGAAGAAGAAATACGCGCGAAACATCGCTCGCGAAATGGATAGCGTGCGACTTCGCAAACAAAGCCGCTGATGATGCGGTACAAATTCATGGGGCGTACGGCTACTCAAATGAATATCCAGTAGAACGATATTTACGTAACTCGAAAGCGCCTGTCATTTACGAAGGAACGCGAGAAATTCACACAATTATGCAAGCGGAGTACGTTCTTGGTTATCGTCAAGATAAACCGCTTCGCAAAATGCTCCCTCCTTGGGAAGAAAAATAGAAGGTGCCGCGAGCACCTTCTATTTTTCAGCATGCATCTTCTCTTCTAACTTACAATATTGCTTGTATAAATCTTTTAGTGCTGCACATAACGCTTGATTTGCTTTCCCTAAGTATCCTTCATGCAATTGGGCAAGCGGTTCGTCAATTCCGTCTTTTAACGAATGTCCTTTTAACAACCGGGCAACGTAATCGCGACCGTGCTCCGTCGCCAATGTACACGACGCATCGACGATGACACCATACTTTTTGTCTACCTCCGCTGTAATCGTAAGCGTATCAAACACGCTTTTTGCTGCCATCCCTGAAGGCAATCGCGCATGACCTGCAATAAATTGCGTATTCATTCCCTTCCCCCCATAGTCTTTACTTCTTCAATTATAACGGAGGATCGTTTTACAGTTATAAACATCATTTCGACAAAATGCGCTAAATTTTCATAATGCCGCCTGTACTTGCTGAAGTGACGAGCTTTGAGTAGCGAGCTAAATATCCTGTTTTCACTTTCGGCTCAAAGCCCTTCCAATTTGCTTTCCGCTTTTCCCATTCTTCTTCAGGGACGTGAACATCAATCGTTCGCTTCACAATGTCAATGACAATATGGTCACCGTTTTGTACAAAAGCAATCGGTCCCCCTTCCGCTGCTTCTGGCGACACATGGCCGATCGACAATCCACGGGATGCGCCAGAAAAACGACCGTCCGTAATGAGCGCTACTTTCGTTCCTAGTCCCATGCCAACAATTTGCGATGTTGGGGCTAACATTTCTGGCATTCCCGGTCCACCTTTTGGACCTTCATAACGAATGATAACGACATGCCCCGGTTGTACTCTTCCTGCCGCAATGCCCTCGAGCGCTTCTTCTTGAGAGTCAAAGACGATCGCGGGTCCCTCATGACGGGTAATGCCACCTTGGATACCGCCTGTTTTAATAATTGCGCCATCTGGGGCTAAATTGCCGAACAATACAGCCAACCCACCCGTTTCTGAATACGGATTGTCAATCGGACGAATGACTTCATAATTTTTCACTTCACAGCCTGCAATATTTTCCCCAAGTGTTTTACCTGACACAGTGAGAGCATCTAAATGAAGCGTGCCCTCTTTTTTAGATAGCTCATATAATACGGCAGACACGCCGCCTGCTTCGTGTAAGTCTTCAATATGCATATCGGACGCTGGGGCAAGCTTAGCTAAATGCGGCACGCGGGAAGCTACTTCATTAATGCGTTCAAGCGGATAATGAATACCTGCTTCATTGGCAATGGCTAGCGTATGTAACACCGTATTCGTTGAGCCGCCGAGCGCCATATCGAGCGCAAACGCGTTATCAATTGCCTTTTCTGTTACAATATCACGCGGTTTAATATCGTTCTCAATTAAATACATTAACTGTTGAGCCGAACGACGCACAAATTCTTTTCGTGCTGGATCAATAGCTAAAATCGTGCCGTTACCAGGAAGCGCTAAGCCGAGCGCCTCGGCTAAACAGTTCATGGAATTGGCCGTAAACATACCTGAGCATGAACCACATGTCGGACAGCCGTACTGTTCAAGTTCTTGTAACCCTTTTTCGTCGATTTTTCCGGCTTGATATGCACCGACTCCTTCAAATACAGAAGAGAGCGAAATTTTTTTCCCATCGCTCGTCACACCTGCTTTCATCGGTCCTCCGCTTACAAAAATAGTCGGGATATTTAATCGCATCGCCGCCATCATCATGCCAGGTGTAATTTTATCGCAGTTCGGAATGCATACCATCCCATCAAACCAATGGGCAGAAACGACCGTCTCAACAGAGTCAGCAATAATTTCTCGGCTCGGCAACGAATACCGCATACCAATATGTCCCATCGCAATGCCATCATCGACGCCGATGGTGTTCATTTCAAACGGAACACCACCGGCCTCACGAATTGCCTCTTTCACAATTTTACCAAACTCCTGCAAATGAACGTGACCTGGGATAATATCAATATACGAGTTCACAACCGCAATAAACGGCTTATGAAAATCTTCTTCTTTTACCCCTGCCGCACGCAATAAACTGCGATGTGGCGCGCGGTCAAATCCTTTTTTAATCATATCGCTACGCAAAACAAATCCCTCCATCCTTTTCTGAACTTATTAAAAAACATTGTAACACTTTTTAAAATAAAATGACAATTCTAAAAATAAAAATCTCTTTTTCTACAAAAATGCAGAAAAAGAGATTTTTTAAATATGCACTTTCGCAGATGTCCCCCTCTCAATCCCCCATAAGAAAATGATTCATTTCTTTCGCTGCTTCGCGTCCTTCATGAATCGCCCAAACAACAAGGCTTTGTCCACGTCTTGCATCACCTGCGACAAATACACCTTCGACATTCGTCTTGTATGCTTTACTAACTGTCTCGATTCCAAACTGTTGTAAAAGTTGCGGTTCTGGTCTTTCAAAACCAATAGCGATCAATACGAGATCACACGGCCATATTTTCTCTGTACCTGGAATTTCTTTAAATACAGCACGCCCTTGATCATCTATTATTTTTTCCATTTGGATCGTATGCAGTTCTTTTACTCTCCCTCTCTCATCACCAACGATTTTTTTCGTTTGAATACAATATTGACGCGGGTCATTGCCGAACTTCGCTTCCGCTTCTTCATATGCGTAGTCAACTGTAAATACAAGCGGGTATTGCGGCCATGGATTATCGTTTGTACGCTCTTTTGGCAATGCCGGATGTTTGCCGAATTGCACAACGCTTTTACATTGTTGCCGCAATGCCGTCGCGACACAGTCAGCCCCTGTATCGCCACCACCGATTACGATGACATGTTTATGTTTGGCATCAATAAACGCTTCATCTTTTTCGCCGGTAAGCAGCCATTTTGTCGTCATTGTCAAGTAGTCCATCGCAAAATGAACGCCATCAAACTCGCGTCCTTCGATCATAAGATCGCGTTGCTTTTGTGCTCCAATACAAAGCACAACCGCATCATATTGTTTGCGCAATTCATCAATCGCCAAATCTTTTCCGACTTCTATGTTTGTAACAAACGTAATTCCTTCTTTTTCAAGCAAGCGTACACGTCTCTCAACGACGTCTTTTCCAAGTTTCATATTCGGAATGCCGTACATCAACAAACCACCAATTCGATCCGCGCGCTCATACACAGTGACAAAATGACCAGCTTGATTTAGTTCATCTGCACAAGCTAACCCTGCAGGACCAGAGCCAATGACGGCCACCTTTTTTCCGGTTCTTTTTTTCGGAATGCGCGGTTGAACCCACCCTTCCTCAAACGCTTTGTCAATAATTGCTCGTTCAATTCCTTTAATCGCTACCGCTGGATCAGAAATCGCTACTGTACACGATCCTTCGCACGGCGCTGGGCAAACGCGTCCTGTAAATTCCGGGAAATTATTTGTCTTCACTAACCGTTCAAACGCCTCTTTCCATCTTCCACGATACACAAGGTCGTTCCATTCTGGAATGAGATTATGAATCGGACAGCCAGATGTTAAGCCTTGAAGCTCTATGCCCATATGACAAAATGGCGTACCGCAATCCATACATCGCGCACCTTGTCTCGCTAGCGTGTCGGTTGAAAATGGATCAGTATATTCTTTCCAATCATTTAAACGGGAAAGAGGATGACGTTTTTTTTCTTCTTCCCGCGCATATTCGATAAAGCCTGTTGCTTTCCCCATCATTCTCCCCCTTTCACCTATTTCGGAAGCGTTCGCTTATTTCGCGACCGCTTCCATCACTTTCACACCTTTTTTGTTTACAACTGTTTCAAACGCCTCAAATACCGCTTCGTCGTGTGATAAACCACGCCGCTTCATCGCCTCGATTGTTTCAATCATCAATTTATAGTTTTTCGGGATCACTTTGACGATCCGTTTGACTACATCGTCCCAATTCGCAAGCACATATGCTGCCTTTGGACTTTCTGTATATTTGTAATGTTTCACAATCATTTCGCGCACATCGCTTCTTTCTTTTTCATCGACTAAGGACTCAAATAAAACGAGTTCACGGTTCGCGTTTTTTTGCCACGTATCATCGTAAGCGAATACGTAAGCTACACCACCAGACATTCCAGCAGCGAAATTTTTTCCGATTGATCCGAGAATAACGACGCGCCCTCCGGTCATATACTCACAGCCATGATCCCCTACTCCTTCAACGACCGCATGCACGCCGCTATTTCGAACACAAAAACGCTCGCCGGCGCGACCGCGAATATACGCTTCACCGCTCGTCGCTCCATAAAAAGCCACGTTTCCGATAATCACTTGATCGCTACATGCAAACGTTGCCTCGTGCGGCGGACGAATAATGACTTTGCCCCCCGATAAACCTTTTCCGACGTAATCATTCGCATCGCCAATTAATGTCATCGTCATTCCTTTTGGTACGAACGCCGCAAAACTTTGCCCAGCGGAACCGTGAAAACATAACTGAATCGTATCTTCTGCAAGCCCTTCTTCACCGTATCGTTTCGATATTTCGCTGCCGACAATCGTGCCAACTGTACGATGAACGTTTTGGATGGCAACTTGCAATTGTACCGGCTCTTTTTGTTCAATTGCCCGCTTGACCGCTGGCAAAATGACCGTATCATCAAGCGTTCGATCAAGATGATGATTTTGTGGTCTAGAAAACGTTCGCACTCCTTCCACTTGATACAATAAACGCGACAAATCTAAATGTTTCGCTTTCCAATGTTGCTTAGCGCGCTCGCTCACTTTTAATACATCGACGCGCCCAACCATTTCTTCCATTGTCCGAAAACCGAGCTGCGCCATTATTTCACGTACTTCCTGAGCGATAAAATACATGAAATTGACGATATGCTCGGGCTTGCCTGTAAATTTCGCACGCAGTTCTGGATTTTGTGTTGCAACCCCGACTGGACAAGTATCCAAATGACAAACGCGCATCATGACACACCCTAAAACGACTAGCGGAGCTGTCGCAAATCCAAACTCTTCCGCTCCGAATAACGCTGCCATGACGACATCGCGGCCTGTCATCAATTTTCCGTCTGTTTCTAGTACGACGCGATCGCGCAACCCGTTTAACATGAGCGTTTGGTGCGTCTCAGCTAAACCTAGCTCCCACGGAAGCCCTGCGTGTTTAATGCTCGTTTTCGGCGAAGCCCCTGTACCTCCGTCATATCCGCTAATAACAATAACATCAGCGCCCCCTTTTGCCACTCCAGCCGCGATAGTGCCGACACCCGACTTAGCGACGAGCTTCACGCTAATACGGGCGTGCCGATTCGCATTTTTTAAGTCGTAAATGAGCTGCGCTAAATCTTCAATAGAATAAATATCATGATGCGGCGGCGGCGAAATGAGCTCTACCCCTGGCGTAGATCCGCGCACTTTTCCGATCCATGGATATACTTTGTTTGCAGGAAGCTGTCCCCCTTCTCCTGGTTTTGCCCCTTGCGCCATTTTTATTTGCAACTCATCAGCATGAACTAAATAGTGACTTTTCACACCAAAACGGCCGGAAGCAACTTGTTTGATCGCACTGCGGCGAAGATCACCATGTTCATCCCTCACGTAGCGACGCGGGTCTTCACCACCTTCTCCGCTATTACTTTTTCCACCGATGCGGTTCATCGCAATGGCGAGCGCTTCATGCGCCTCTTCGCTTAATGAGCCGTACGACATTGCTCCCGTTTTAAATCGGCGCACAATCGCTTCTACCGGCTCGACTTCCTCGATCGGAACAGGCTTACGCGTATGATCAAAATCGAACAAATTGCGTAAAAATGTCATTTGTTCTTCATTTGCCATGTTGGAATATTGCTTAAATAACTCATAGTCATTTTTTCGACATGCCCATTGTAACGTGTGAATCGTTTTCGGATTGAACGCATGATGCTCACCATTTTTACGCCATTGCAGTTCGCTCCCTGACTCTAAAGTATGATCATAAGACGCTTGGAACGCTTGCATATGTCGCATTTTTGCTTCTTGTGCAATTTCGTTTAAGCCGATCCCGCCAATTTGTGACGCTGTTCCTGTAAAATATCGTTCAATAACATCGTTGCCAATACCGATTGCCTCAAAAATTTGCGCACCGCGATAGCTTTGCACTGTTGAAATGCCCATTTTTGACATCACTTTTACAACGCCATCTGTCGCTGCCTTTTTATACGTTTCGACCGCATGTTCATATGTGGACGCGATCACCCCGTTTTCGACCGCTTCACGAATCGTCTCAAAAGCTACATATGGATTAATTGCATCCGCTCCGTAACCGATTAACGCAGCGAAATGATGTACTTCGCGCGCTTCCCCACTTTCAACAATTAAACTCACTTTCGTGCGCGTCCCTTTCCGCACGAGATGTTGATGCACCGCGCTGACTGCCAAAAGAACAGGCATGGCTATGCGCTGCTCATTCATTGAGCGATCGGATAAAACAATTAACGTCACACCATTAGCAATTGCTTCATCTACTGCTTGACATAATTCGTCTAACGCTTCTTTTAAATCATTTGTAAAAACAGTAGACAATGTAACGCATAAAAATTCGCGGTACGGATTCATTCGCAATGCTTGTAATTGCTTGTTCGTGACAATTGGAGAATGCAAGCGAATGCGCCGCGCAGACGACTCATCTGGATGCAACACATCTCCTTCTTTTCCGAGCCACGTGACAGTGGATGTGACAACATATTCACGAATCGCATCAATCGGCGGGTTCGTTACTTGGGCGAACAATTGCTTGAAATAATTGAATAAACTTTGCGGACGTTCGGATAATACAGCTAGCGGCGTATCGTTGCCCATTGCTCCGGTTGGGTCTTTTCCTTCCGTCGCCATTGGAATGATCGTTTTTTCAACATCTTCATACGTATACCCAAACGCTTTCTGCCATGTGATAAGATTGTCAAACGGCTGTTCCTCATCTCCCGCAAACTGCTCGTCAAGTTGTTCAATAGAAACAGTTTGTTCGTTCACCCATTGACGATACGGATGCTTATGCGCAATTTGCTTTTTGACCTCTTCATCAGAAATGATTCGCCCTTCTTCTAAATCAATAAAAAGCATTTTTCCCGGGCTTAATCGCTCTTTATATAAAACTTGTTCCGGAGCTACATCAACGACCCCGACTTCCGATGAAAAAATAATATAGTCATCTTTTGTGACATAGTAACGAGCTGGACGAAGACCGTTGCGGTCGAGAATACCGCCAATTTGCTTGCCATTTGTGAATACGATTGCCGTTGGACCGTCCCACGGCTCCATCAGACAGCTGTAATATTCATAAAACGCTTTTTTATGTTCATCCATCTCTTTATCCCAATACCACGGTTCTGGGATCAACATCATCGCTGTTTCAGCAAGCGACTTTCCGGCTAAAACGAAAAACTCAAACGCGTTATCGAGCATGGAAGAGTCGCTTCCGTTCGTATCTAAAATCGGGAGTACTTTTTGTAAATCTTCTCCAAACATCGGGGAGGAAAACTGCTTCTCACGCGCCATCATCCAATGAATATTTCCGCGCAACGTATTAATCTCCCCGTTATGAATTAAATAACGATTCGGATGCGCTCGCTCCCAACTCGGAAACGTATTTGTGCTAAAGCGCGAATGAACAAGCGCAAACGCCGAACGAAATCGTTCATCTTGTAAGTCCATGTAAAAAGCATCCAACTGTTCTGGAGTCACTAATCCTTTGTAAACAATCGTGCGACTAGATAGACTCGCAAAATAATATTCATTGTTTTGCACGAACTTTTCCGCCCGTTTTCGAATGACGTATAACTTCCGTTCGAACTGTTGGTCATCAACGATATCATCGCTTGCTGCGATAAAAAGCTGCCGAATATACGGACGACTTTGCTTTGCTAATATTCCGAGTTTTTCGACACAAACAGGCACGTCACGCCATCCGAGCACCGTTTGCCCTTCTTCACGAACGATTTCATCTATTTGGCGTTCGAACATCGTTCTCGTTTGTTCATGATGTTCAAAAAAGAAAATCATTCCGACCCCATAACGCCCTTTAGGCGGAAGTGAAAACGGACAAACGGATCGAAAATAATCGTCCGGAATTTGTACCATGATTCCCGCACCATCACCCGTTTGCGGATCACTCCCTTGTCCTCCGCGATGTTCTAATTGCCGCAACATATGAAGGCCTTGTTGAACAATATGATGGGATGCTTCTCCTTTTAAGTGGGCATACAATCCAATTCCACATGCATCATGCTCAAATTGCGGACAGTACAATCCTTGAGCTTTCGGTAATCCTCTCATTTCAATCCCCCATTCCGTCGTCGTGTATGTTATGTATAATTGTAGGTTTCAATAATCATATAAACAATATATAATTTAGATAACATTTATCTTATTTTGAGAACGATAGAAAGAGGCGAGGGAAATGGAATTAAGGCAATTGATTTATTTTACAGAAGTGGCTAAGCGGGAACATGTGTCGGAAGCTGCTGAAGCATTGCATGTCGCCCAATCCGCGGTCAGTCGCCAAATCGCCAATTTAGAGGATGAACTCGGAGTGAAGCTATTTGAACGAGAAGGGAGAAATGTGAAACTAACCCCGATCGGTCGTCACTTTTTACAACATATTGAGTTAGCGTTAAAAGCGATTGATTATGCGAAACAACAAATTGAAGAATATTTAGATCCGGAACGCGGAACAATTAAAATTGGCTTTCCAACGAGTCTAGCGAGTTATACGATGCCGATGGTTATTTCGTCATTTAAACAACAACATCCACACATTTCTTTTCACTTACGTCAAGGGTCGTATAAATTTTTAATTGAGGCAGTAAAAAAACGAGAAATTGATTTAGCTTTTTTAGGCCCCGTTCCAACAGAAGAAAAAAGCATTCAAGGAGATATTTTATTTACGGAGTCATTCGCTGCGCTTATTCCGACAGATCATCCACTTAGCCAAAAACGAAGCATCGCGCTAAGTGAATTGCGACACGAACCATTTGTCATGTTTCCTCAAGGATTTATTTTGCGCAAAATAGTCGAAGATGCTTGTAAACAAGCCGGCTTTTCTCCAATCATTTCGTCGGAAGGGGAAGATTTAGACGCGATCAAAGGACTCGTTTCGGCCGGTATCGGTGTCACTTTATTGCCAGAAAGCACGTTTTACGAAACAACCCCGCGCTATACGGTGAAAGTGCCAATTGACCTCCCACTCGTCCGACGCAATGTCGGGATCATTTTACCTAAGTGCGATCTGCCACCATCTGTCAATGTATTTTATCAATTCGTCAAACAATTTTTCGCGATGTTAGATCGATATCAGTAAGCCAGCCTATACCATGCCGGCTTACTGTCCTTATACAGATAAATCAATGCCAACAACGCCAACGACATGCCCGTCTTGAACGATCGGCGCTGAAATGGTTAAACACGGACGCTTCGTTAACGCAGATGTATACACCGAAGAAACGTATATATTCCCTTTTGCAGCCTCAACAAACCACGGACGAGCTTTGGCATTTACAAGTCCCGCAGGAGGATTCGAATAAATGAACGTACCGTCCACCCGATTCGACCAAACAGCTTCTACATTTTCATTCATTTTTAAAAATTCATTTAAGTATGCCTCATGTTCACTTGTTTGTAAATGAGCAAGCGGATAAGAGCGTAAAAACAATGTAAGCTTTTCTTTCATTTGTTCAATCACATGTAGATCAACGGAAGTTGCCGTTACACGTTCATCGTTTTTTATAATTGTTTGCAACTCGTTCGATGTTTTTTCAATCGCTTCGTTCACTTGTAGCACCTGTTTCACATTTTCATGTTGTACATCCATATGTTTTGCAACTTCATGGGCATGATTTTTATTTTCCTGCACCATGGAAGAAATATATTCAAGCAAAGCCGAAATTTCTTGCACACTCGCCGTCTGTTCGTCGACCGATTGCGACGAATCGTGTGCCATTGCTGTCATATGATGAAGTCTTTCCCTAAAATCACATAAAACGAAAAAAATGTGATTCATTTCATTTGACCCGTTGTTAATTTGTTCTGTTTCTGATTTTACCATATGCATGGTTGAAGCGATCCCAGACTGAATAGACGATAAAATGTCCCGCGTTTGCTCTACGGCAGCTGACGTTTGGTTAGCTAATTTCCCAACTTCGTTTGCAACGACCGAAAACCCTTTCCCATGTTCCCCCGCACGGGCAGATTCAATATTCGCATTGAGCGCTAAAATACTCGTTCGCTGCGAGATAGAAGCAATCGTCGAAAGAATGTGATGAATTTCTTGTGAACGCTCTACTAACAGCTCCATTTGACGAAGAAGCGCATAATGACCTGTTCGCAAATCATCCATTTCACGTTGAAGGTTTTTTAAAGAGTGTAGCGAGCGGATCAGTTCGTTATAAGATGCTTCACTATCTGCATGAATGCGCTGAGAAACGTCTGAAATTTTTAATGCCGATCGTTCAATCATTTTCGTCTTCTCTTCTACTTGAGCTGTATAAATTACTGTTTTTTTCAAGCGGTCAATTAATTGGAATGTGCTCTGTTGCGTTGCGCTTGATGTTTCATCAAGCGAGGAAGCAGCTAATTTCATTTGCTCGACAACTGCCTTTAGCTGGTCAGCCGCTACTTCAATTTGATTGAGCGCCACGCTCTGCTTCGTTTCTTTCACCTCTTCTTTTCTTCGTCCCTTCTTTAACAAAAACATGTCTCCACCCTCTTACGTTATATTTCATAACATGAATATAACATAAATTGTTAGTAAAATAAACACTTCTATAAAAATTCAAAATATTTTTGTTTACGGTGTTGTTTTTCCAGAAAATACCCACATACGACTACCAATCCAATTGATAACTATTCCACTTATCGTTGCCATAAATTTACTTAAAAAAACTGAAAACATTTGATTGCATCCGTACAATACAATGATCGTCACCGTGAGAGAACAAAAGTTTAAAACGAGGAAACGAACAAATTGTTTCATAATTGCCCCCTTCACCCGAAATGTCCATATCCGATTCCACATATAGCTGTTTACTACCCCCGCACTATATGCAAAAGTTTGTGCCCACACTTGTGGCACATTAAGCGATACAAAGAAGAAAAAAAGCAACCAATCAACAACTGTATTACTTATCCCTACAACAATAAAACGAATAAATGTAACGTAACTAGACATCTATCACACCTTCTCAACAAATCTGTAACACATGTTGGATTTTTATGTTAATATAAAAAGGAAACAAATATCAAGTGGTGGAAATAATACAAATGTAACTATTCAGCCACATCATAAAGTGAGCTGAATATTTTTTGCTTTTCCTGTCTATGATGTGAATATTGATAGACAAGGAGGTGAATCACATGTTGACGGTACAACAAGCTGTATTTACAGTTG
>NZ_JAHZOE010000110.1:0-255 GCF_019448545.1 Anoxybacillus sp. ST4
TGGGCCGTGTCTCAGTCCCAGTGTGGCCGATCACCCTCTCAGGTCGGCTACGCATCGTCGCCTTGGTGAGCCGTTACCTCACCAACTAGCTAATGCGCCGCGGGCCCATCCTGTAGCGACAGCTTGCACCGCCTTTCAACGAAAGATCATGCGACCTTTCGTATTATCCGGTATTAGCACCGATTTCTCGGTGTTATCCCCGTCTACAGGGCAGGTTGCCCACGTGTTACTCACCCGTCCGCCGCTAACGATTCA
>NZ_JAHZOE010000111.1:0-255 GCF_019448545.1 Anoxybacillus sp. ST4
GGGGGGGGGGGGGGGGGGGGGGGGGGGGGGGGGGGGGGGGGGGGGGGGGGGGGGGGGGGGGGGGGGGGGGGGGGGGGGGGGGGGGGGGGGGGGGGGGGGGGGGGGGGGGGGGGGGGGGGGGGGGGGGGGGGGGGGGGGGGGGGGGGGGGGGGGGGGGGGGGGGGGGGGGGGGGGGGGGGGGGGGGGGGGGGGGGGGGGGGGGGGGGGGGGGGGGGGGGGGGGGGGGGGGGGGGGGGGGGGGGGGGGGGGGGGGGG
>NZ_JAHZOE010000112.1:0-254 GCF_019448545.1 Anoxybacillus sp. ST4
ACATCAGACTTAAGGAACCGCCTGCGCGCGCTTTACGCCCAATAATTCCGGACAACGCTTGCCACCTACGTATTACCGCGGCTGCTGGCACGTAGTTAGCCGTGGCTTTCTCGTTAGGTACCGTCATAGTAACGCCAGTTACTACGTTACTTGTTCTTCCCTAACAACAGAGCTTTACGACCCGAAGGCCTTCTTCGCTCACGCGGCGTTGCTCCGTCAGACTTTCGTCCATTGCGGAAGATTCCCTACTGCTG
>NZ_JAHZOE010000113.1:0-253 GCF_019448545.1 Anoxybacillus sp. ST4
ATACGGTCCACGTCTTACTGCGCTCGTTGTTTATTTGCATCATATCCAATTGATCCCTTACAAGCGTTTAAGTGATACAATCGAAGCGTTATATCAACACTCGGTTAGTACAGGAACCCTTGCCAATTGTCAAGGCCGATTATTTTTTCCCCAAAATCGCCGGTTTAAAATTCCCCAGAAGGACCTCATTGATCCTTCTGTTTTTCTTCTTGGAGCCTCTTTTCCCGTAATCGATAGCTTTCCCCCTTTAGGT
>NZ_JAHZOE010000114.1:0-251 GCF_019448545.1 Anoxybacillus sp. ST4
TGAATCGTTAGCGGCGGACGGGTGAGTAACACGTGGGCAACCTGCCCTGTAGACGGGGATAACACCGAGAAATCGGTGCTAATACCGGATAATACGAAAGGTCGCATGATCTTTCGTTGAAAGGCGGCGCAAGCTGTCGCTACAGGATGGGCCCGCGGCGCATTAGCTAGTTGGTGAGGTAACGGCTCACCAAGGCGACGATGCGTAGCCGACCTGAGAGGGTGATCGGCCACACTGGGACTGAGACACGG
>NZ_JAHZOE010000115.1:0-250 GCF_019448545.1 Anoxybacillus sp. ST4
CGAGAGATCGGGCGTTCCCCCTTCGGGGGGACAGGGTGACAGGTGGTGCATGGTTGTCGTCAGCTCGTGTCGTGAGATGTTGGGTTAAGTCCCGCAACGAGCGCAACCCTCGACCTTAGTTGCCAGCATTCAGTTGGGCACTCTAAGGTGACTGCCGGCTAAAAGTCGGAGGAAGGTGGGGATGACGTCAAATCATCATGCCCCTTATGACCTGGGCTACACACGTGCTACAATGGGCGGTACAAAGGGT
>NZ_JAHZOE010000116.1:0-249 GCF_019448545.1 Anoxybacillus sp. ST4
GATCATAAAAAATTCCCCTCTCGTAATCATGAACCATAGCTCCTCTCATTGACACTATGGTTCTATTGTAAGTGGGGAATTTTATTCCGGCTATATTGGGGATTTTATCATCGGCTTTAACACCAATATGGTGAAACGAGGACGCGAAGCGCTGGAATCCAATATGGACATGATCGAAGACGCCTTACTTGACTCTAACATCTTGCATGTCGATGAAACGAGTTTGCGCATCAATGGTAAACTCGCATG
>NZ_JAHZOE010000117.1:0-248 GCF_019448545.1 Anoxybacillus sp. ST4
TGCAAACACTCGACGGAAAAGTCCAAGCGCTAGACGAGAAAGTGCAAACACTCGACGGAAAAGTTCAAGCGCTAGACGAGAAAGTGCAAACACTCGACGGAAAAGTCCAAGCGCTAGACGAGAAAGTGCAAACACTCGACGGAAAAGTCCAAGCGCTAGACGAGAAAGTGCAAACACTCGACGGAAAAGTTCAAGCGCTAGACGAGAAAGTGCAAACACTCGACGGAAAAGTCCAAGCGCTAGACGAG
>NZ_JAHZOE010000118.1:0-243 GCF_019448545.1 Anoxybacillus sp. ST4
GGGAACGTATTCACCGCGGCATGCTGATCCGCGATTACTAGCGATTCCGGCTTCATGCAGGCGAGTTGCAGCCTGCAATCCGAACTGAGAGCGGCTTTTTGGGATTGGCTCCCCCTCGCGGGTTCGCAACCCTTTGTACCGCCCATTGTAGCACGTGTGTAGCCCAGGTCATAAGGGGCATGATGATTTGACGTCATCCCCACCTTCCTCCGACTTTTAGCCGGCAGTCACCTTAGAGTGCCC
>NZ_JAHZOE010000119.1:0-243 GCF_019448545.1 Anoxybacillus sp. ST4
GGTAACCCTTACGGGAGCCAGCCGCCGAAGGTGGGGCAAATGATTGGGGTGAAGTCGTAACAAGGTAGCCGTATCGGAAGGTGCGGCTGGATCACCTCCTTTCTAAGGATAAATACGAAAAGCGGAGAACGGTTCTTGACGTAGTCAAGAAAACATCCGACGGAAGCGCAAGCTTTCGACGAGACGTGCGTGCACGTCGATGGAGAAAGCGGACGCGGAGGAGGATGTTAGTTCGTAGCTAGA
>NZ_JAHZOE010000012.1:0-73805 GCF_019448545.1 Anoxybacillus sp. ST4
TCCGCCGCTAACGATTCAAAAGCAAGCTTTTGAATCGTCCGCTCGACTTGCATGTATTAGGCACGCCGCCAGCGTTCGTCCTGAGCCAGGATCAAACTCTCCATAGAAAGTTTATCTCTCTAGCTTCATACGCTTTTCGCTTCGTTCAGTTTTCAAGGAACATCTTTGTCGTTTTTCGCGACTTTTTTAATTTAGCACATCTCATTTTCGATGTCAAGAACACTTTTTATCGCCACATCACGGCAGCGACGATTTTAAATATACCATCTTCTTTTTTTAAACGCAACTACTTTTTTAAAATTTTTTATGTGTTTTCCAAACATGTATGCCCCGATTCCAATGACAATAAGAAGCGAACCAATTCCTTGCGTCAAATAAACTTTTTCCCCTAACCATATATACGCTAACACGATGGCTCCAATTGGTTCGAATAAAATAGCAATCGACACCATAGCTGCATTTACCCATTTGATCGCCCAATTAAAAAGTGAATGACCAAACAATGTTGGGATTATAGCTAACAAAATGAAGCACCACCAGTCGCGTTCATCGTACGAAAAAAATGAATAGCGAAATAATGCTACATATACACTTAATACTATTGAAGCGATTCCATAAACGATATACGTATATGTAATTAAAGAGAGTTGCTTCCGCAAATGTTGACCAACTAGCCAATAACCTGTTACCATAGCACATGCAATTAATGCAAGCAGATCGCCGTAAAGCGCTTCACCGCTCACCCGAAGATCCCCCCATCCGATGATTACACTACCTGAAATGGCGAGTATCGCACTAACCCATTCGTTCATCGCTATCTTTTCCTTAAAAAAGAGAACGCCACCAACAAAAGCAAATAACGGCTGCAATGTAACTAAAACAACTGAGCTTGCGACAGATGTATAACGAAGCGATTCAAACCAAAGGATAAAATGAAATGCAAGCAACGTTCCAGATAATAATGCAAATCCCCAATCTGTTTTATTCATCTCTTTCGTTTCTCTTGTATGTTTGGTCAGGAACAACGGGGTCATGAAAACAACCGCAAAAAAAAGACGATAAAATGCTATAACAGCTGATGGAGCATCTGTAAATTTTACAAAAATAGCTGAGGTAGAGATTGAAAACGCTCCGATAAGTAATGCAACGTATGCCTTCATGCTCTTCATCCTTTCGAATATACTTATGAAAAGGGGGAATGTCTTATGGACGCTCACGTGCTTATGAAACTCGGAATTTCCGCTGTCCTCGGACTTATTATTGGCTTAGAACGAGAACTAAAAAGAAAACCCGTTGGCCTTAAAACATGTCTTGTCATTTCGATTGTAAGTTGTTTACTAACTATCGTTTCGATTGAATCGGCATACACGTTTCCAAAAGCCGCTCATATTAACATGGATCCGCTGCGTCTCGCTGCTCAAATCGTATCAGGTATTGGTTTTCTTGGGGCCGGCGTTATTCTCCGGCGTGGAAATGATAGCATTTCCGGTTTGACAACCGCTGCGCTTATTTGGGGAGCAGCTGGTGTCGGTGTTGCTGTTGGAGCAAACTTTTATATTGAAGCTATTCTCGGTGTTATCTTTCTTATCGCTAGCGTTGAGCTCATCCCGCTTGTAACAACCGTCTTCGGACCAAAACAACTGAGAGAAAAAGAACTTTCTGTCAAACTGATTGTATTAGATGCAACAAAAATTTCAGAAGTAATCGACGCTATTAAACAAAAAAATATTCGCATCAAAACTGTGCGCATTAAAGATTTAGACAACGGAAATCACTTTGTTGAGTTAAAGGTATCCGTTGATCAAAAGCGGGCAACGACAGATGTATACGAATTTATTCATCAAATTCCTTCTATTCGGGGCGTCGATGTTGAGAATATTTAACTTGAAAATGATTATCATTTAGATTAGTATATATGATGATACTTACACTTAAAATACATTAGGTGGCGAACTACATGTCCTTTATTTTCAAAAACATGGAGCTTTGCTTTCTTATGCGTCAACTCTCAATGGAAGACGAGTTCACTTTTCTTCATTCATATCGCGTTACAAAAATCGCTTTATCTTTCGCGTCATTTTTAAAGTTGACAGATCAACAAAAACGTGAGCTTCAATTCGGAGCACTTATTCACGATATTGGCAAATTATATGTTCCTGCTCACATTTTAACGAAAAAAGGGAAACTATCGAAAGAAGAATTTGATGAAATGAAAAAACATCCTTTGTTCGGCATACGGGTACTACAAGATTACCATGTTTCAACTGAAATTTCTCACATCGTCTTATATCACCACGAACGCTGGGATGGGAAGGGGTATCCAAACAAACAAAGCGGAGAAAATATTCCCTTTCTCGCTCGGCTCGTGTCTTTAGCCGATTCACTCGAAGCGATGACCGGCATTCGCCCGTATCGCACATCACTCACATGGGAAGAAGCTTATGAAGAGATAAAAAAAGGGGCAGGCACACAATTCGACCCACGATTAACCACTTCTTTTTTGTTATGGATGGAAAATCACGTGATTCCTATTGAACGAAATACAGAAACAATCATGCAAACGATCTCAATCATCTCATAACATCCATTGACGAAAAAGCAAAATGCTTTTACAATGAAAGCGAAAAGGGGCATTAGCTCAGTTGGGAGAGCGTCGTGCTGGCAGCGCGAAGGTCACCGGTTCGAGCCCGGTATGCTCCATAGAAAAAACCCTTGCCACGCAAGGGTTTTTTCTTTTACTCTTCCGTCAATTCCTCCACTGGAACGGTATGGCGTTCATGTTCCCTCCCACGCATATGTACGGTGGCTGTTCGGCTTGCTTCATCGTACCCATCAATCCAAACAGATTGACCGTGATAACATACACGAATATCATCTGGGGAAGAAACGATTTGCTTGATGCGATTTATATCCAATTTCATTCCCTCCTTTCGTTTATATCGTTTGTTTTTGTAGAAAAAATATGTAAGAAACGAGATTTTCTCGTCTACAATGATAAAAACAGGAGGGAAAATACATGAGATGGTACGAATTTCTCGCTTCATATTGGCGGCTTTCTCCGCTCGCGCGCATCATACTAACAATTACAACGATCATTTGTTTATTTGGGATTGTCATTCATATCGTGGAGCCAAAAACATTTTCAACAACATTTGACGGAATATGGTGGGCGCTCATCACAACAACAACTATCGGTTATGGGGATCTCGTTCCGAAAACTGTCGTTGGTAAAGTTGTCGCCATCGCTCTCATTTTGCTCGGCACCGCGTTCGTCTCAGCTTATTTTGTTACGCTATCTGCGAAGGCCATTTCAAAAGAAAACGCTTTATCAGCTGGGGAGCTCCCTTACACAAAAGGTCAACATATTATTTTAGTTGGTTGGAATGAACGGATTCGCCAACTGCTCACACTCCTACCTCCCCATGTGCCATGCCTAGTCATCGACGAAACATTAAAACGTTGGGATGTGCCGAAGCACATTCATTTTATTAAAGGAAATCCGACCCACGATGATGTATGGAAAAGAGCGAACGTTTTCGACGCTCATACCGTCATCATTACTGCGAACCAACATAAAAATGAAACAGAAGCCGACTTAGCATCTATTGTCACTCTTTTGACAATTAAAGCACTCCACCCCGATGTATATACTGTTGTGGAAGTATTAACAACACCGCAAGTCGATAATGCAAAACGAGCGGGAGCCGATGCAGTTATTGAAACGAACAAATGGATCAGTTTTTTAATGACAAATTGTCTTTCAGCCCCAAACATATTAAACGACATGGAACAGTTGAAAAAACATCCGATCAAGCGTTTAACTGTTCACGATGAATGGGTCGGCATGTCATTTCATACATTGCTGACCGAGTTAAAAAAGGAGGGACTGTTGCTCATCGGCATTGCAAACGAGCAACAAGTGACGATCAATCCACAAGGCCATACAGCCATTCAAAAAACAGATGAACTCATTGTATTAATGTAATAACCGATCTTCTACATCTTTGACAAGCATCTTTGCCATCGATACATATTTTTCTGGTACAGTTGCATCGGGGTCTTCTGGTTCCGAAAACTGATTAAACGAGGCGCTCACATTTCCAACATGCACATTGTCATCTAATCCACGTTGATATTTATGACATAGAACGTAAGGACGCTTAAACTGAACTGTTGCCCCATACGAATCCAACTGTCCGTCTACAGCAACAAATGGGAGGCGTAAAAATTGATAACCAACATCGTCCGCCATTTTATAGTCGAACGAACCGTGATCATAATCCCAATTTCCACCAATAACATACCCAAGCGGTGTTAATTGTTGTTCCAACACATTTAACAAAAATGTTTTTCCTTCTAGTCTAGACGGAATTTCAATCATTTGTATCACTCCTCCTTTAGTTGTATCATACCCA
Source organism: Anoxybacillus sp. ST4 (assembly GCF_019448545.1). Taxonomy (NCBI): domain Bacteria; kingdom Bacillati; phylum Bacillota; class Bacilli; order Caryophanales; family Anoxybacillaceae; genus Anoxybacillus; species Anoxybacillus sp. ST4. The sequence continues at coordinate 4,416 of NZ_JAHZOE010000012.1, forward strand.
AAAAAAGAGCTCTCCCTGCACGCAGGGAAAGCTCTTTTAAATTTAATTATTTCAATCGCTTTTCAAGCTCTGCCTTTTTCTCTTCGTATCCTGGTTTACCGAGCAAGGCAAACATATTTACTTTGTATGCTTCTACCCCCGGTTGATCAAACGGATTCACACCAAGTAAATATCCGCTCATCGCGCACGCCTTTTCAAAGAAATAAACGAGGTAACCAAACGTATACTCATCTAATCGCGGTAATGTAACAACTAAGTTCGGCACGCCCCCATCTGTATGAGCCAACAACGTTCCTTCAAACGCTTTTGTGTTGACGAAGTCAACTGTTTTTCCTGCTAAGTAGTTTAAGCCGTCTAAATCATTGTCCTCTGCTTCAATCGTTAACTCATGGCGTGGCGTTTCTACTTTTAACACCGTTTCAAACAAATCGCGACGACCTTCTTGCACATATTGCCCTAAAGAGTGAAGGTCAGTTGAAAAGTTTGCTGAAGCCGGGAAAATCCCTTTCTGATCTTTTCCTTCACTTTCGCCAAATAATTGTTTCCACCATTCTGCAAAATATTGCAATGCCGGTTCATAGTTAATGAGCATTTCAATTGTTTTCCCTTTGTTGTAAAGCACATTTCGCACCGCAGCGTATTGGTAAGCAATGTTTTCTTCTAACTCTGATTTACTGAAATCTTCACGTGCTTGCGCAGCACCTTTCATCATCGCTTCAATATTCGCTCCGCTTACTGCAATCGGCAATAAACCGACAGCTGTTAAAACAGAGTAGCGTCCTCCAACATCATCTGGGATAACGAACGTTTCATATCCTTCTTCCGTCGCTAACGTCTTTAATGCCCCACGAGCGCGATCAGTCGTCGCATAAATGCGCTTGCGTGCCTCCTCTTTTCCATATTTCTCTTCAAGAAGCTTACGGAAAATACGGAAAGCAATCGCTGGCTCCGTCGTCGTTCCTGATTTTGAAATGACGTTAATTGAAAAATCTTTTCCTTCAAGTAAATCCATCACGTCGCGCATATATGTAGAACTGATGTTGTTGCCGACAAAAATAATTTGCGGCGTTTTCCGCTTTTCTGCCGGAAGAGCATTATAAAATGAATGTTGCAACATTTCGATTGCCGCGCGAGCACCTAAATAAGAGCCACCAATTCCAATAACTAACAAAACATCAGAGTCTTCTTGAATTTTTTTTGCTGCTTGTTGAATGCGGGCGAACTCCTCTTTGTCATACGCAACAGGAAGGTCAATCCACCCTAAAAAGTCGTTGCCTTGTCCTGTTTTCTCATGAAGAGCATGGTGCGCTACTTTCACTGCGTCACGCAAATACGTTAATTCATGTTCACCAAAAAACGATAACGCTTTCGAATAATCAAACTGAATATGCGTCATGTACGTTTCCTCCTCAAAGATGGTATCCTCTTTCACTTTAGCGAAACAAACAAAGAGAATCAAGTTAGCAAAAAACATGTAAACGGATTCATTTTGACATTTTTCGTACGTTACAAAGAAGCTTGTAAAATCGCCATGACGTCACGATGATCTAGCTTTTTAAAATTTCCAAATGGACCGAATGACATCGCCTTCTCCGCTATAGTTGGCAGTGAATGCTCACCAATGTTATAGTCTGCTAATCGGTGCGGTGCACCTAAACGATCCCAAAACGCGCGAAGTTTTTCGATTCCTTCTAGCGCAATTTCACGATCTCCTTTCCCTTCTGGATAAACGTCAAACACGCGAACAGCTAGCTGTTTAAAGCGTTCAACACGTTCATCAAGCACATATTTCATCCAGTTTGGAAATAAAATAGCTAGTCCACCCGCGTGTGGAATATCGTGCACAGCCGATACAGCATGTTCAATATTATGTGTTGCCCAATCCCCACGCAGTCCCATACGCAAAATTCCATTTAAAGCCATCGTTCCGCAATATAAAATTGTTTCGCGATGATCGACGTTTTCTAAATCTTCGATGAGTTTCGGCGCTGTTTCGATAACTGTTCGTAAAATCGCTTCACACATCCGGTCTTGTAACGGCGTGTTTGAGGCATGATGAAAATATTGTTCTAATACGTGCGACATAATATCAACAATTCCATATACTGTATGATCTCTCGGGACGGTTGTTGTATAAACAGGATCTAAAATTGAAAATTTCGGAAAGACAGCTGGACTGCTCCAACCGTACTTTTCTTTCGTTTCCCAATTCGTAATGACAGAATTGGCATTCATCTCTGATCCTGTCGCCGCTAACGTCAACACCGTACCGAGCGGAAGGGCGTGTTGAACCGTTGTCTTCCTCGAAATAAAATCCCATGCATTTCCATTATACAATGCTCCTGCCGCAATCGCTTTCGCACAATCAATGACGCTTCCACCGCCAACAGCTAAAATAAAATCAACCTTCTCTTCACGACATATATCAATCCCTTTTTGTACAGTAGATAAGCGTGGATTTGGCTCAACCCCGGCCAACTCTGTCCACGACTTATTCAATGAACGTAAAATAGATACGACATCATCGTACACACCATTCTTCTTAATGCTTCCTCCACCGTATACGATTAAAATGCGCTCATATGGAGCAAGCTCTTTCCTTAATTGTTCAACTTGCCCTCTACCGAAAATTAACTTTGTTGGATTATGAAAAATAAAATGTTCCATCCAACCCCCTCCTTTTTTTTCATTATTTCTAAAATAAACAAATAAGTAAAGAAACTTGCATTTTTTCTTTCTTTATCATGCATACTTCATAAATAATAATCCATTCTATAAATGAATACGATGTTTTGAAGGAGGATGAACATGAGTACGTTACAACGAATCGCACTATTGCTTACTGTTATTGGAGCACTGAACTGGGGGCTCATTGGCTTTTTCCGCTTCGACCTAGTAGCGGCCATCTTTGGGGGACAAGCATCTGCGTTTGCTCGTATTGTTTACGCCCTCGTTGGGATTGCGGGGCTAATCAACCTCGTATTACTGTTTAAACCGACCGAAGAAATCGGACGTACAGAACCAAAAATGTCTAGAACATAAGCAAACAACTCACCGGTCATTCGGTGAGTTGTATTGTTTTTTCGCTTCGGCAATCCATTTTTCTAGTTGAATTTTTAACGGCTGGAATCCTAACGGGGTTTCAATATTTGTCGCATCATGATCGACATCCCGTAACGATAAGCTAATCCGTTTTGTTCTTTCATCAACGGCAATAATTTTTACGCGCACACAATCCCCAACGTCCACATAATCATAAATATTTTTTACATATCCATCGGTTATTTCTGAAATGTGAATTAATCCTTGTGTCCGTTCATCGAGCGATACAAATATGCCATACGGTTGTATGCCTGTCACAATACCGGTAACGATCGCACCTTCCTTCCACTCCAATTGAAACACTCCTCGTTTTTTGAAAAATTGTAACATAATTCGCTTAAAAAGTGTTAATTTTGTACACGAGTACAAATAGGAACATGGTATGATAAATATGTACATGAATTTTTGAGAGGTGGGAGAATAAATGAGCGCAATTGGTGAAAATATTCGCATGTATCGAGAACAGCGAAATATGTCACAACAAGAATTAGCGTTGAAAGTACGTGTAGGGGTAGCAACAATTCAAAAATATGAATCAGGTGAGCAAATTCCTGATACACCGACAATTTTAAAACTTTGTACTGCACTTGATGTACCTGCATCTGAATTGTTAGAACGTGCCGACCTGTCCAATTCCTCCGTGGTCGATCCTGAAATCGAATATTTAATTAAAGAAATCGGCATTAAGCGGGCAAAGCTCATTTTACGAAAAGCAAAAGAATTTAGCGAAGAAGACTTTTTACGCGTCATGCAAATGTTGTATGAGCTCAAATACAATAAAGAAAGCTGACAGCTGCGTCAGCTTTCTTTATAGCCGTTCAACAAATCGCTTCATGCGTCGGATCGCCTCTTGTAATTGTTCAAGCGATGAGGCATATGAACAACGAATATACCCTTCTCCGCTCGCCCCAAACACGTTGCCCGGAACGACGGCTACTTTTTCCTCTAGCAATAAACGCTCGGCAAATTGTTCTGACGTCATGCCTGTCGATTGAATAGATGGAAATGCATAAAACGCCCCACCTGGCATATGACATGAAAGGCCGAGTTCATTTAATGACTGAACAAAAAAGTTGCGCCGTTGTCGATAGCTCTTTTTCATCTGTTCGACATCATCTGCTCCATTTCGCAACGCTTCAATAGCGGCATATTGCGCCATTGTTGGCGCACACATCATCGTATATTGATGAATTTTTAACATGGCTGTAGCTAAATCTTTCGGTGCAGCAATAAATCCTAGCCGCCATCCCGTCATCGCAAATCCTTTCGAAAAACCGTTAATTAAAATGGTTCGCTCTCGCATATGAGCGATCGCAGGAAAACTTGTATATTGTTCGTCGTAGCATAACTCCGCATAAATTTCATCCGAAATGACAAGCAAATCATGCTTTGCCACAATGCGAGCAATTTGCGCAAGTTCTTCTGCGTTTAGCACCGTTCCTGTTGGGTTATTTGGTGAGCAAATGATTAATGCTTTTGTTTTCGGAGTGACGACTTGTTCAATTTGCTCAGGTTGTAGCTTAAATTGATATGTTCCACTCGTTTGAACCGGAATCGGTACGCCGCCAGCTAATGAAACAAGCGGGGCATATGAAACGAAGCTCGGCTCAACGACAATCACTTCGTCACCTGGATTAACAATAGCGCGAAGGGACACATCGAGCGCTTGGCTTGCTCCGACCGTCACAATCAGTTCATCTACCGGATCGTACGACACACGAAAGCGACGTAATAAATAATCGCTAATTTCTTTTCTCAACTCCAATAAACCAGCGTTTGCTGTATATGACGTATATCCTTGTTCTAATGATAAAATACACGCTTCGCGTACACCCCAAGGCGTAATAAAATCAGGCTCACCAACCCCTAGCGAAATGACCCCTTCCATACTTGCCGCTAAGTCAAAAAAGCGACGAATACCGGATGGCTTGAGGCGAGAGACCGTATCAGATAAGTACGATTTCGTTTTTTGCATCACGGAGCCACCACTATTCTTCGATCTTGGTCACCTTGCTCGAATACGGTACCGTCATGTTTATATTTTTTTAAAATAAAGTGGGTCGTCGTTGAAATAACAGAATCAAGCGTCGATAATTTCTCAGAAACAAAATGAGCAATTTCAGACATCGAACGACCCTCGATGACGACAGATAAATCATAGGCGCCGGACATCAAATATACAGATTTGACTTCTGGGAAGCGATAAATACGTTCAGCAACCTCATCAAATCCAACACCCCGCTTCGGCGTCACTTTTACATCGATCATCGCTGTCACACCTTCGTGCCCATCCACTTTCCGCCAATCGACAATCGTTGCATACTGCACAATGACTTTCGCCTCTTCTAATTTTTTGATGATCTGTTCGACTTCCGGAATGGAGAGCGAAACCATTTTTGCGATTGTATCCATCGGCAACCGAGCATCTTTCTCTAACAGTTCAACAATTTCAATTTCTTTTTCAGTCAATTTCACATCAATCCCCCCTACGATAAATTTTCACACAATTTAGAAAGAAATGCACGCGTTTTTTCCAAAAAAATGAGCAAGACGACATCGCCTGCTACTACGGTTTTTTGATGACACCGCAAGCGATTCGTTTGCCCGCATTTCCTGCTGGTTGGGACATGCCGTCATCTTTCCCTTCATGAACGACAATAGATGTCCCATCTTTTGTGAACAGGCCGTTCTTTTCCTCCGATAAATCTACATTTGGTGCCATGAGCTGCACTTTTACCGTTCCATCTTCTTTCACAATTAAATTCGGCAAATCACCCGCGTGTGCTCCCTCTGGATGAAGGAGGCCGTGTTTTTTTCCTTCTGGGTTAAAATGCTCACCCGCCGATTGAAACTGCGGCGGCGAACAGGCTCCCTTGTCATGAATATGAATCGCATGCTCTCCGGGTGGCAACCCTTTTAAATCAATGTCTAGTTCCACACCTTTCGGCTTCTGTGACAAGCTAATCGTGCCGAGCGAGTCACCATCCTCATTAATCATATGAACATTAACATGTTTTACTTGTTCCTCTACACAACCACCGATAAGCAATAAACCAATACATACGATGACTTGACGCACAATAAGCCCTCCAACTACATATTTACAGCTTATTATGCCCTTTTTTTGTCCGTTTAGTCATCGATTCGTTGTTTTTGGAGCTGTTCCTCTAGTTGTTTTGCTTTCTCTTCTTGGCGTTTTGAAACTTTTACAATTACCTGCATCGTCAATACTGCAGCAATAAAAAACGCTGTGAACGAGATGGCAGCCGGAATGTATTCCGTTTTGTCTTCTGGAAAATATAGAAACAATCCAAATATGATGTGAACCATACGATCAACCTTTCCTCATATCATCTTGCTAATTATATCATAAAGGCAATTGTATCACTTCGCAAAAAGGAATATAATTGGATTCGTAAATAAAAAAGGGGGGCGTGTTCGTTTGAAAAACGTCGTAATCCACAAAGTTATCACATTTGTATTCACGGAGGCGCAATTGAGGGGGTATTGGAACGAACAAAAACAAAAAATTCCATTCGAATCTTTAACAAATGAGCAGTTGATGGTGTTAGCTGAAGATATGCTAGCGAACTCTTCTCATAGCCAACTTGAACAACATATTTTAGATCACGGTTGGCGCGTAAAAGAAGAGACAGAAGGACAAGTGGTCGCAGAGGACGACTCACGCGAACATGTGCATGTCGAAGTCGTTGATACAACGAAACAAGGGTCTCCATCAACAAAGTTATTTATCGACCGCTTATCGCAAATCGAATGCGCAAAATGCGGATTTTCTTTTTACATCCGCAATGTAAACGCTGACACAGCACATTTAACATGCCCAAGTTGCCTTCAACCATTAAAATGAAAAAAGAAAGGAATGACAGATCGTGCATGAGGCAATCAACCATGAAGTAAGTAACTTCCAATATTATGCAGCTATTGCGATCTTTTTGGTCACATACGCCATTATCATTTCAGAAAAAGTGAATCGCGCTGTGATTGCTTTATTAGGTGCCGCCTTTATGATCATTTTCGGCATCGTCGATTTACATCAAGCGTACACTCATCACATTGAATGGGGAACGATTACACTTTTAATCGGCATGATGATTCTCGTAAGCATTACGAGCAAGTCTGGATTTTTTCAATATGTAGCAGTAAAAGCTGCGAAAGTGGCCAAAGGGAGCCCTATTCACATTTTAGTGATTTTGTCATTACTCACAGCTGTTCTTTCTGCATTTCTAGATAATGTAACTACGGTGTTATTGATTGTTCCGGTTACATTCTCAATTACACGTATGTTAGAAGTTGACCCTGTTCCGTTTTTAATTTCTGAAGTACTTTTTTCAAATATCGGTGGAACAGCGACAATGATCGGAGATCCACCAAATATTATGATTGGTTCTGCAAATAAACATTTAACATTTAATGACTTTTTATTTCATTTAGGTCCCGTTGTTGTCGTGATTATGGTTGTTATTATTTTTATTTTGTATATTTTTTATCGCAAAAAGCTTCAGGCCAATGCTGTGCTCATTGAACGACTCATGAAAATTGATGAAAAACAATACATTAAAGATGCTGTGCTATTAAAAAAATCCGTTTCAGTCCTTGGGTTAACTATTTTAGGTTTCACCCTTCATTCCGTCATTCACGTTGACGCAGCAGTCGTTGCGATGACAGGAGCTGTCATTTTAATGCTCATCGGGGTAAAAGAACATGATTTAGAAGAAGTATTTGCCTCTGTCGAGTGGACAACCATTTTCTTCTTCGCTGGATTGTTTACGCTCGTTGGAGGACTTGTAGATATTGGTCTCATTAAAAGCTTGGCGGAAAAAGCACTAGAGGTGACGGGTGGCGATATTCATTTTGCGTCTTATTTAATTCTTTGGGTATCTGGAATCGCATCAGCAACCATTGATAATATTCCGTTCGTTGCAACAATGATTCCGCTTATTCAAGATATGGCTGTTGGCATGGGGCTATCTCCAGACGCTGCGCAAATCGATGTATTATGGTGGTCGTTAGCACTCGGTGCTTGCTTAGGTGGAAATGGGACGTTAATTGGCGCATCAGCAAACGTCATCGTTGCAGGAATCGCCTCACGTGAGGGACATGGATTTAGTTACTTCGATTTTCTAAAAATCGGAGCGCCGCTCACGCTCGTTTCATTGCTTATTTCACATGCTTATATTTTCATTCGTTACTTTTAAAAACGCTCGTCTTTGAGCGTTTTTTTCTTTCTGTCATATACTGCTTGCAAGGAGGGAAAAAATATGTATCCAAACGTTGATATTACACAATTTACTCAATCCGCAAAGTCGGTACAAAAACTGCTAAAAGATGCGGCGGCCATTTCTACAAAAATTGCAAACGATCCTATCTTTGCGAAGCAGTTGATGGAAAAAGCACAACAATCGAAACAAGAAGACGTGCAAAAACAACTTCAATCGATTGGTATCGAATCTGAAATGAACATTTCGTTCAATCCAAATACGATTCATATTACACTTTCCCCAAAAAAAGGCGAGTCGCCTTGTTGCCAACTCACCTTTTTTCTTTACTGGCGATAATTCGGTGCCGCCATCTGTTTTTCACCAATATGTGCCGCATCGCGCAAATCATATCCATCATCCGTTTCACTAACGTGAATAATATCTTCTTTCGCCCCTAATCGATTTGCGCGAAGCAATTGTTCTTCTTCTCTCATTATGATCCCCTCCGCACTGTTATATTGTGCAAATTCATTTCATTTATGTGTTGACATATTTTGTTTTATCAGCTACGATTTCGTTAACAAATAAAAAAAGGAGGTTAACAAATGCGAGCGAAAGACTTAACATTCATTGCCATGTTCGCAGCATTCATGGCGATCGGAGCAAACATCACCTCATGGGTTCCTTTTCTCGTTATCGGGGGCGTTCCCATTACGCTACAAACCTTTTTTTGCGTATTAGCCGGGGCGATTCTCGGGGCAAAACGCGGCGCGATCGCGATGACTGTTTATATGCTCATCGGACTGTTTGGTGCGCCTGTTTTCGCGCGCTTTAGCGGAGGGTTCTCGTCCATCGTAACCCCGACGTTTGGATTTATCCTTTCTTTTATTCTTGCGGCTTACGTCACTGGATTGCTTGTTGAAAAAAGTACAAAACGTTCGATGACGCAATTTATTACAGCAACTATCATCGGCATGATAATTAACTATGTTGTCGGAACAAATTGGATGTACATGGCATTTACATTATGGGCCGATGCACCGGAAGGATTCTCATACACAATGGCATGGAGCTGGATGCTCGTTCCACTTCCAAAAGATATTATTTTATCGATCGTTGCTGGCATGATTGCACCGCGCATTTACAAGGCGTTAAACGACCATCAAACATATAACAAATATGTCGCCTAACTAAGGAAAAGGAAGTTCGGTTACAGCCCGACTTCCTTTTCTTCTTTCTTTATATATTGTTGCCGAAACACTTGCATCGATTCATTTTCATTCAGTGCAATCATCTCTTGCTCCGATAATGTCCCATCTCCGCGTTGGACGACATATACGTTTACTTTTTTCTTTCCCCAATGCTTATATACATCATCTACTGTTTCATAATATAGGTCAATTTTATGGCCTTTAATCGCTGAACCCGTATCAGCAACGACGCCATATCCGTATCCTGGAATAAATAAAATTGTTCCAATTGGGAAAACATTCAAATCAGCGGCAATCGTTGAGTATAAATCACGCTTCACGCGTACACCCGAATATGTAATTCCATAACTCGGGTGATCGGGCGTTTTTCCCGTTGACTCTACTCCAGCCGTATACCCTGTCGCTACAACAGTGACGGACGGGTATTGCGACCAATCGAAAGCCTCTTCTAGCGTTAATGATTCATTCGTCGTTTGTTGTGATGATAGTTGCGTCACTCGTTTTTCATTTTTACGAAAACGATCTGCTACATATTCATACGTATGTGTTGAAAATAATGATTTGAACGAGAAAAAAGAAAAACGTGAATGGGATAACCAATCGGATAGCGTCTTCGCTTCAACGCCCGATATGGATTGAAATGTCGTCATGAACGCACATAGAAACAATACAACCATGGTCGTTCGTCTTAACCATTTTATGCCCATTTATTCACTCCTCCCACGGTTGTATTTCTTTCCAATAACGAAACAAAATATACATCACCGGGAAAAGAAATAAAAAACCTCCACGATCGTGAAGGTTTAAAACATACGATATCCTTTTTTTCTTAACGTCTGAATCACGACACCAGAAACGATTGCTCCCACAATACCGCTACTTAAAATGATTAAATCCGCGCTCGCTAGCGATCCGATTCGTTCCTTTACATGAGCAAAGGAGTCGGACGGATTTGTCACGTAGTCAATCAAAGAAATTTGATCAATCCAAAACAATAAAACGAACGGGCTTAATATCGCCATCGTCCATGTCGTTCGTAAAATCATGTTTAATAAAAAGCCAATACCAAAAAATAAAACAAAAAATAACAAAATTGAAATGAGTAAAACCGGAATGCCCATCTCCATGCGTTTTCACCTCCAATACACCATTTTAAGTGTACTGAAAGCGAAAACATGAGTCAATTATTGCTTCATCGCCATTTCATTTTTTTCTATTCCTGTTCCTTCGCAATGATGGCACGTTTCGGAACCGCCAACTGCAACATGCACATAACCGTTTCCTGCACAATACTGACACGTTGTTTTATTCATATTCCTCACCCTTTTTCTTAATTTTCAGATAATTATACATAAAAAGAAACGATTTGTAAAGAAAAAGGGGCGAAAAATTGCTTCGCCCATTTTTATAACAACTTAAATTTTCCTTTCTTCGCGACGAGTGTCGGACCACCGATTAAGAAGAGCGCACGGTTGTCGATTACTTTTTTCATCACGCTCGCCTTTGCTCCCCAAATTTTCTTACCAAATACAACACCAATCGCATCATCGTGACCGAGCGAACATACCGTTCCTTTTAAAACAGGTTTAAACGGTTGCAATTCACCTTGACCGCGAATGAGCACAGCTAAGTTTTTCGCACAAACTTCTCCTTGCTGCATAGCAATTTGAGCGGTTGGAGGATATGGACGATTTGTTTCTTCGTTAATAATTAACGCACAGTCCCCGACAACGAATACATCTTCATGTCCCGGTGCTCGCAAAAACGGATCGACTTTCACGCGACCGCGCATCGCTTCAAAGCCAGATTCATCAATAACGCGGCTTCCGCGCACTCCAGCTGCCCATACAACTGTTCCAGCCTTAATTTCTTCCACTTGATCATCTTTGCTAACGATAATGCCTTCTGGTGTGCACTCTTTAATCGCTGTACCGATTTTAAATTCAACACCTTTTTTCTCAAGAACGTTCACCGCATATTCAACAAGTTCTGGGTCAAAGCCAGGGAGAACGGTCGGCGCTGCTTCGACACAAATAATGCGAACTTTATTTGGATCAACATCGTATTCACGGCAAAGCTCTGGCACGCGGTTTACAAGTTCACCTAAAAACTCGATGCCTGTAAATCCTGCGCCGCCAACGACAATCGTCAAGCGCTCATCGCGCTTCTCTTCTTCTGTGCCATATGTTGCAAATTGATATTCAATATGCTCACGAATTTGACGAGCAGCATTGACGTTGGCAATCGAGAAAGCATACTCTTTTAGCCCTTTAATTCCGAACGTTTCAGACTCAAATCCAAGCGCAACGACTAAATAGTCATACGTTAATGGCTCATGATTTTGGAGCAACACTTGTTTTTCTTCGAGGTTGATTTTTTCAACCGTATCTTGAATGAATTTTACTTTACTTTGATCAATAACATCAGCAATCGCATAGCGAACGCGCTCATGGTGCAACGTTCCAGCAGCAGCTTCATGCAGCCATGTTGATTCATAATGATAATCATGTTTGTTGACAAGCGTAATGCTTGCTTCGTTGACGCCAATCATTTTTTGTAAACGCGTCACAGTCATTAATCCACCATAACCTGCACCTAATACAACAACATTTGGCTTTTTCAAGCGAATCACTTCCACCTTTTCTTATTTTTTTTAGCTTGTGCTTTTTGAACGATTTTTATCGTTTAGAAAGTTTGTGAATTTATTCACGAAATAGACCAAAAAAATACAACGTTTTGTAACAAAGTTGTCATTTCTACGTTAACATCTTATTCTTTTTTTCTCTCTTTTTCAAGAGTTATTTGTTCAATTTTTGGCCATAATTTTTATCGAACGCATGTCGAAATTTTCAAAACAACAACAGCGTGTAACCATTTTTTATGGTATGATAATACGTGAGAATTTACGTTTTAGGAGGAATGAACGTGAAAGAAGATCGCAAAGTGTATGATATTACTATTATTGGTGGTGGTCCTGTCGGCCTGTTTACAGCATTTTACGGTGGCATGCGCCAAGCGAGCGTTAAAATTATCGAAAGCCTTCCACAACTTGGCGGCCAGCTTTCTGCGCTTTACCCAGAAAAATACATATATGATGTGGCAGGTTTCCCGAAAATTCGCGCCCAACAACTAATCGACAACTTAAAGGAGCAAATGAGCAAATTTCATCCAACTGTTTGCTTAGAACAGTCTGTTGAAAAGTTAGAAAAACTGGAAGATGGTACATTTAAACTAACGACAAATAAGGAAATTCATTATTCAAAAGCGGTCATTATTACTGCTGGAAACGGGGCATTCCAACCTCGCCGATTAGAACTCGAAAGCGCCGTACAATATGAAGGAAAAAACTTACATTACTTTGTTGACGACTTGAATAAGTTTGCTGGTCAACGTGTACTAGTTTGCGGTGGAGGAGACTCTGCAGTTGACTGGGCGCTTATGCTCGAGCCGATCGCGAAAAAAGTAACAATTGTGCATCGTCGTGATAAATTCCGCGCGCATGAACATAGCGTCGAAAATTTAATGAATTCATCTGTTGATGTAAAAACACCGTTCGTCCCTGTTGAATTAATCGGAGATGAAAACGGTATCAAACAAGTTGTTCTAGAGGAAACAAAAACGAAAACGCGTGAAACAATCGATGTCGATGCAGTCATTGTCAACTACGGGTTCATTTCATCGCTCGGACCAATTAAAGAATGGGGCTTAGAAATCGAGAAAAACTCTATTAAAGTGAATTCCAAAATGGAAACAAATATTCCGGGTGTGTATGCTGCAGGCGATATTTGTACATATGAGGGAAAAGTGAAGCTCATTGCTTGCGGATTCGGTGAAGCACCAACAGCTGTCAACAACGCAAAATCATATATCGATCCAAGCGCAAAAGTACAGCCTCTTCATTCTACATCGATGTTTGAATAAGAGAAAAAGGCCTCTATATGGGGCCTTTTTAACATTCCTCAGGCGTACCAGCATGTGTTGCCGTACGGAACGATGAACCACAACCACATGAAGCGATCGCGTTCGGATTATGAATCGTAAATCCCCCACCCATCGCTCCTTGCTCGTAATCAATCGTCGTTCCTTTTAACACAAGTGCACTGTCCTTGTCAATCAATATACGTAAACCGTCTTGGTCAAACTCGTAATCATCTTCACGCTTATTATGATCAAACCCCATCGCATAAGACAAACCGCTACATCCTCCACCATAAACACCGACACGGAAATAAGCGTTTTCTTCTCCGCTTTCCTTCATCATCTGTTTCACTTGCTCAACCGCTTTTTCTGTCAATACAACGATTTGTTCCATCACTCACCACTCCTTTTAATAATAGTATACACCTGTACAAATCGTTTCTGCTCCTCCACGCATAAAAACATCGCCGTTTTCTTTCCACGTAATATACAAATCTCCACCAGCCAAATGTACGACCGTTTCTTCATTTCGTTTCGTTTTTCCATTCAACACTGATGCTACAACGGCCGCACATGCTCCTGTACCGCACGCTTGCGTCACGCCAGACCCTCGCTCCCATACACGAAAATGAAGCTCGCGGTCATTGACCACTTCTACAAACTCGACATTAATTCCTTCTGGAAAGCGAGCATCTTTTTCGATGATCGGCCCGAGCGTCGTAACTGGAGCTCGCTCAATATGATCAACATAAAACACCGCATGTGGGTTGCCCATTGATACACCCGTCATGTAATACGTATGCCCCGCAAACTCGATCGGTTCATTAATGACCATGTCTTTTTCTTTTCCAACCATCGGTATTTCTTCGCGAGATAACCGCGGTCTCCCCATATTCACTTCCACGCTGCTTACCTTTCCATTTTCAACGAAAAGGCGCGCTTCAACAAGACCTGATAACGTTTCAATCGCAAATTGTTCATCGCGAACAATTCCATGCTCATATGCGTACTTTGCCACACAACGCAATCCATTGCCACAGTTTTTCCCTTCTGATCCATCGCTATTAAAAATACGCATTTTAACGGGAGCCACATCGGATGGACAAATTAAAATGAGTCCATCCGAACCGATTCCTGTGTGTACATTGGCCACACGTCTAGCAATATCGGGTAACTCCTCTTCTAATAAACGTTCTTTAAACATATTCACATAAATATAACTATTTCCTAATCCATGCATTTTCGTGAATGAAAAACTTCTCATATTACGCCTCCACCATATATGTTTAATAAAACTATACATCGTGATGATAAACGTGACAACTTTTTTACAAATAAACAAAAAGTCACAAGCAATAACGGAAACATATAGTATAATGTTACTATCAATCATATAAGGCGGGGAACACCATGGATATTTTATATGATCGTAACGTCACGTGTCTCGTTTGTAAACAAACATATACAACGAAAAAAGTTCGTTCACGTTTCATTCGTCCCATTCAGCACGATACTGACTTTTGTTCACATTACGCGAGCGAAGAAGCAAATCCGCTTTTATATTATGTACACGTTTGCCCTCATTGTGGATTTGCAGCAACAGAAGAATTTTCGACATATTTCCCCCCTCGCACGCTTGAGACGATCGAACAACATGTACGCGCCAATTGGCGTGGGAAAAATTACGGTGGAGTGCGCACATTTCGTGATGCAGTTGATACATATAAACTTGGCATTTATTGTGCAACACTGAAAAAAGAAAAGCATATCGCGATTGCGGGGCTTTATATGCGCCTTGCATGGTTGTATCGGTCGAAGCAAAAGCATGAAGAAGAAAAGCGATGTATGCGTTTCGCACTCGAACAATACGTTGCTTCTTATGAAGCAGACGACTTTGTTCATACGCATATGTCCGAAGTACGTTTATTGTACTTAATCGGAGAACTGTATCGCCGACTAGGCAATGAAAAACAAGCAATCATTTATTTTTCCCGTGTTATCGCAAGAAAAAAAGAAACGATTGAAAAAGGAATTGTCAATATGGCCTACGACCGTTGGCAAGACATTCGCGAAGAAAAAAAGGGGGCGCAATAGCCCCCTAAAACATTGGATTTTCCTCAATATATGCATAAATCTTTTCAACAAGTTGCTCAGCGTCTTCTGCTGTCACAATCTCTCCATTTACCATCGCAAACAACATGTTCGCGCATTTTCCACAATAGCCTAAACACCCATATTCGATAATATCTAAATTTGGATCTTTTTCAAGTTGCTCTAGCGCACGTTGTGACCCATTTGCTAAATTGCTTATACAAAACTCCACGATTGGTTGTAGCAATGTGTTCACCTCAATCTTACTATTGTAGCACATTTACAAAAAATCATGTAATATTCACATATAAAAATCATCTTAATTAGTCACGTTTTTCGAAAAAATGTTGTTATTTTGTCACAATTTCGCTATACTTTTAATGGTCGAATTTTATCAAAAGGGGAAAGCTTCCATGAGAAACCTCGTGCTACTTGGTGGCGGATACGGAAATATGCGTATACTACTCCGCATACTTCCAAATTTACCAGAACATATTCGTGTTACGCTAATTGATCGCGTTCCATATCATTGTTTAAAAACAGAGTATTATGCTTTAGCTGCTGGAACGATTAGTGACCAGCACATTCGCGTCCCATTTCCAGAACACCCTCGCCTATCGTATATATTCGGCGAGGTAAAAAAAATTGATTTACATCATGAAGTCGTCCATCTTCAAGACGGATCGTGTATCCCATACGACGATTTAGTCATCGGGTTAGGCTGTGAAGATAAATATCACGGTGTACCTGGTGCAGACATTTTTACTTATAGCATTCAAACTATCGATAAAGCAAGAGAAACGTATCAAAAGTTGAACAATCTCCCACCGCATAGCATCGTTGGAATTGTCGGTGCTGGATTAAGCGGTGTAGAATTAGCAAGTGAACTCATTGAAAGTCGTCCTGATTTACACGTAAAATTATTTGACCGTGGCACGCGCATTTTGTCTATGTTCCCTGAACGATTAAGTCGTTACGTCGAGCAATGGTTTCATTCACACGGTGTCGAACTCATTCGCCAATCGAACATTACAAAGGTTGAAGAACATACGCTGTATAATCACAATGAAGCGATCCACTGCGACGCCATTGTATGGACCGCCGGCATCCAACCGAATCGTGTCGTTCGTGAACTTAACGTCGAAAAAGATAGCCAAGGGCGTGTGTTACTTACGCCACGACACCATATTCCGCATATGGAAAACGTATATGTTGTTGGAGATTGCGCAAGTTTGCCGCACGCTCCGAGTGCACAATTAGCTGAAGGACAAGCAGAGCAAATTGCTCAAGTATTGCAAAAACGTTGGAAAGGTGAAGAACCGCCGAGCGAATTTCCGCCAATTAAATTAAAAGGTGTTTTAGGATCGTTAGGGAAAAAACACGGGTTCGGCCTCGTTGCTGATCGTCCGCTGACTGGACGCGTCCCACGCCTCCTGAAATCAGGCGTACTATGGATGTATAAGTACCATAACGGATATTGAGATGAAGGGCGAATTACTCCGCCCTTTTTTCTATCGCTTCATAAATGTTTTTTAATTTTGGATTCCCTTCATCAACCATTTCTCCATCAATAACAACAACCGGATAAAATAAATCTTCGTCGATTACTTTTTGCGCAAATTGACGCTTTTCATCGTCTTCCGGTGGCGAAAAAATATCAACATAAACGAACTGAAACGCACGATTCGGATATTTTCGTGAAACTGCAGCTTGAATCCATTCATACGTATCTTTTGATGACGGGGCACCGACACAAGAAGCACAAACTGTATCCGCTCCGTACACACATATTTCAATCATATTCATTCTCTCCCCTGGAAAAAAGTTAAGTAACGTTAATAGATTTTTTTCATCATGATGATTATAATAAAATTAGTGAAAGGAGTCGATGAAAATGGCAGATCAAGATATTAAACAACAAGTGCAAGAAGTATTAGATAAACTTCGTCCATTTTTACTTCGCGATGGCGGAGATTGCGAATTAGTCGATGTTGAAGACGGTGTCGTAAAACTTCGTCTTCTTGGCGCTTGCGGAAGCTGCCCAAGCTCAACTATTACATTAAAAGCTGGTATTGAGCGGGCATTGCTTGAAGAAGTTCCTGGCGTCGTTGAAGTAGAACAAGTATTTTAACGACAAAAAGGGGGTCCAAAAACGTTGGACACCCTTTTTCCGTTAGGAAATGTTTATTTTTCTAACGCCATTTTATATACGCAACTACCCGTTGTCTCTACGGACAACATACGTACGTCATCGTGAGGGAATGCCGCTTGTAGGGCATCATATACTTCTTTTCCACACCCTTGTTCAGCAAAACAAAGTACAGTCGGACCTGCGCCGCTTAATGCGACACCGAATGCTCCACTCCGCTTCGCCACGACACGCACTCGTTTCAATTCAGGTACGAGACGTTTCCGATATGGCTGGTGAAAAAGATCCGCATCCATCATCTCACCTGCCAGTGACCAGTTTTGTGTCAGCAATGCGGCAACGAGCACATTTCCGACCGCACTCGCCTCTACTGCCTGCGCACGTGTGAACTCACTCGGAAGAACGGTACGTGATTTTTTCGTCTCCAGTTCATACGTCGGAATGACCGCAATGAGATCTATCGGGATGTGCGGAACGTGCACAACATGCGTACGTTCTTTTACATAGCTACCAATTACTAACCCTCCATATAAGGAAGCGCCAACGTTATCGGGGTGCCCTTCATATGTGGTAGCTATTCTCATTTTTTCTTCTTGCGACAAACTGAGACGTCCAAGCTCATTGGCCAACTCAATAGCTGCCACAATCGCCGCAGCACTACTTCCGAGACCGCGTGTAAAGGGAATGTTGCTTGACACAAACACGCGGCAAGGAGGGAGCGTAACACCATACTGACTCGCCAGCTCATTTGCTACTTGATAAATTAAATTGCTTTCCCCAGTCGGAATACTTTTTACTTCATTTGTTTTCGGGACGAATTCCCATGTTGTTGCACGCACTACCTCTAACGTTAAATGAAGCGAAACAGCTAATCCGATCGAATCAAAACCGGGTCCGAGGTTGGCAGTACTTCCCGGCACAACAATTTTTAACATTTCACCGTCATTCATTGGAGAACAGCCCCTTGAATGTGAGCAAACACGACTTCCTCATCATTTGGCAGTACAGTCGGTTGAACGTTCATCGCTTCCATCGCTACATTCGGATCTTTCAATCCGTTTCCAGTTAGCACCGCAACAATACGGCTGCCTTTTTTAATTTCACCGCTTGCCACTTGCTTCATTACACCAGCTATCGATGCACACGAAGCAGGCTCTGCAAAAATTCCTTCTTCGCGCGCAAGCAAACGGTACGCCTCCAAAATTTGCTCATCTGTTACCTCATCGATTTTTCCACCTGATTCGTTGGCAGCTTGAACAGCGTATTCCCAACTAGCTGGATTACCAATGCGAATCGCCGTTGCAATCGTTTCAGGATTTTCAATTACTTCATTTCGCACAATGGCAGCTGCACCTTCAGCTTCAAAACCTCGCATTTGCGGCAATTTCGTTCCATGTTTTTCATGAAACTGTTTAAACCCTTTCCAATACGCCGTAATATTTCCCGCATTCCCAACTGGAATGGCAAGAACATCAGGCGCCTCCCCGAGTTGCTCACAAATTTCAAAAGCGGCCGTTTTTTGTCCTTCGATCCGATACGGGTTTACTGAATTAACGAGCGTAACCGGAGCCATCTCACTCAAACGGCGTACCATTTTTAATGCATGGTCAAAGTTCCCTTGAATTGCAACGATTTCTGCACCATACATGACCGCCTGCGCCAACTTTCCGAGCGCGATTTTCCCATCAGGAATGATAATAATGCAGCGCATATTTGCTCGTGCAGCATAAGCTGCCGCTGCTGCAGACGTATTTCCTGTCGATGCGCAAATGATTGTATCGCTTCCTTCCTCTTTTGCCTTCGCCACCGCCATAACCATTCCGCGATCTTTAAACGATCCTGTTGGGTTTGCTCCTTCTGTTTTAACGTATAATTCCACACCGAGTTTTTCTGATAAGTGAACAAGCGGGATAAGTGGTGTATTCCCTTCATGTAACGATAACATCGGCGTCTTGTCTGTGACCGGCAAGTAGTCGCGATAATGATGTAACAATCCCCTCCACATTACAATGCACCTTCCCCTTCTACTCGATAAGAACTTTTCACTTCTTCTACAACTTCTAAATCTCTCAACTGCTGTAATACATCACGATAGTCTTTTAACGATGCTTGGTGTGTAACGAGAACAATTTCGGCTAAATCTTTTTGATTTAATGGCAATTGTAAAATTTTTTCAAAGCTCACTCCTCTTTCCGAAAAGAGCGATGTAATTTTTGCAAACGCCCCGACTTGATCTTTTACATGAATGCGTAAAAAATACTTCGAATATATTTCGCTATCTTCTTTTAACTGCTTATCGTATTGTGGAGTGACTGCACTTCTTCCATTCACACCAAGACGCATGTTTTTCACGACAGCAACGAGATCAGATACGACAGATGTCGCTGTCGGCAAACTGCCTGCCCCTGGACCGTAAAACATCGTCTCGCCAACCGCCTCACCGTAAACGTAAACCGCGTTATATTCATCGTTTACCGACGCAAGCGGATGCGTCTCTGGCAACAACGTCGGCTGTACACTAACTTCGACTTTATCGCCGTCTCGATGGGCAATACCGATTAATTTCATCGTATAACCGAGTCGTTTGCTATAGTTTAAGTCTTCTTCCGTAATCTCCGTAATCCCCTTCACGTACACATCTTGCAAATCGATGTTCATCGAAAAACCAAGTCGAGCTAAAATCGCCATTTTTCTTGCTGCGTCTAACCCTTCAACATCCGCCGTTGGATCGGCTTCGGCGTAACCGAGTGCCTGCGCCTCCGCTAATACTTCATCGTACGCGCGGTGGAATTTGCTCATCTTTGTTAAAATGTAATTCGTTGTACCGTTAACAATTCCCATCATTTTTGTAATTCGATCAGAAGCTAACCCATCTACGAGGCTGCGCAAAATCGGAATACCGCCAGCTACGCTCGCCTCGTAAAACAAGTCACAGCCATGCTCAGAAGCAACGGAAAGTAATTCTGTTCCATACAATGCCATTAAGTCTTTATTCGCTGTGATGACATGCTTCCCATTTTTTAATGCCGTTAGTATATATTGACGCGTCTCTTCGACGCCTCCCATCACTTCAATGACAACATCAATGTCCGGATCATGAATCACTTCTTCTACATTTGTCGTTAATACCGCCTCCGGCAAAGCGACATCTCGCTTTTTATCGCGGTCGCGAACGGCAACCTTTTTAATTTCTACAGGGCAACCGACTTGATGCATTAATTTATCTTGATGGTTTTTAATGATTTTAACAACACCACTACCAACCGTCCCTAATCCTAATAATCCGACTGACACGCTTTTTACCATCTTCCCCACCTCTTGTTTTTCTGTAGTGAACATTTGTTTTTATATAGTAGACATTATAGAACATCTCCATTTCATTTACAATCCTTATTTTCACTATCGTATCATATGAAAACGTTTTATGTTTAAAAATTTTCTAAAAAAATAAAAAAAGAGCCTATTGGCTCTAACGCACAGGTGTATATGGTTCTTTTCCTTCCAAGACGGCCATTACATTGCGGCAACATACATGCATCATTGCATATCTCGTTTCTTTCGTCGCACTTCCTATGTGGGGGAGTGCAACAACATTTGGTAGTTGCAGAAGCGGATGATCAGAACGAATCGGCTCTTGTGCGAACACATCTAACCCTGCGCCGGCAATGCGTCGATGAATTAACGCATCATATAGCGCTTCTTCATCAACGATCGCCCCGCGTCCTGCATTAATAAAAATGGCTGATGATTTCATTTTCGCAAACGCGGCACGGTTAAACAATTGATACGTTTCGTTCGTCAACGGAGCTAAACAGACGACAAAATCAGATCGCATCAGCAATTCATCAAAAGAACAATACGTCGCATCAAGCGTCTTTTCTGCCTCAATATTTCGCGAACGATTATAGTACAGCACGCGCATATGAAATCCTTTTGCTCGATGTGCAACAGCCTGACCAATTTTCCCCATGCCAACGATTCCTATCGTTTTATGGTGAACATCCGTTCCTGCAAGTAAAAGAGGGCTCCAGCTTTTCCATTTCCCCTCTTTAACAAACTCGGCTGCTTCAATTAATCGTCTCGCTGTTGCTAGCAGTAAAGCAAATGTTAAATCTGCTGTCGTTTCTGTTAACACATCAGGAGTGTTACAAACGATAACTCCATATGTTTTCGCTGCCTCTACGTCGATATTGTCGTAGCCGACCGCTACATTTGCCACTACGCGAAGCTTCGGACTTTGCTTCAGCAGCTCCTCATCAATGCGATCAGATAACATCGTAATTAACGCTTCTGCCTTGCTCGCCTCCTCAAGCAATACGTCGCGCGGCACAGCGATGTCCTCATGCGGCCACATGTTCACATGATATTTGTCACATAACGGAGCAACAACATCGTCTGGTAGTTGTCTCGTAATAAAAACGTACGGTCTCCCCATAACCTCGACTCCCTTAAACATACTTTTCACTTTATTTTACCATATTTATAACCAATCGAGCCGAGGAATAGCTATCGTCGTGATATCATGGAAATGCCGAAGTTTTTGTTCGTATCCGTCGATCTCTGCAAATATTTGTTGCAATAATTGCCCATCACGCCCATGTTGCGATCCGTAGTAATTTTCAATCGCTTGGAAATAGTGGATTGGCATTAATAAACGGGCATAAATCATACGCCATGAAAATCGGCTAAGCGATTGAATATGCTCATACGTTTGTAAAAAGTGAACAACTTCTTTATCTTCTTTTTTTAGCAACCATTGTGTTCGAATCCATTCCGACAGATCTCGACTCGCATGGTCAAATACCCAATCTGTCGGCACTTTTCCATCTTTCCACGTTTGTAAGGAGAACTGCTCATGGCAAATAGTTGGCATGTCGCTACGCATCGGAACTTCATCTAACTGTGTATCAACAACATATTGAATGGCATTCTCGGTCAAACCTAAATAATATGGAAACGTCTCAATAAACTGCTTATCCACCTCACTTTTTTCAGATGATTTCACTTGCAACTCCCAAAACTGCTCAAGTTGATCGATGCGCTGCCCCCACAGTTCTCCCCATTGCCCAAATCGACTTCGCGATGACACCGCATACGGATATGTGCGTCCGCGCTGATGAAATAAGGCGAGTTGTTGGGCGACATCCTCTGTTTTCATTCGGCTTTCTATTTTCCACACGCTCACTCGTTTTCCTTGCAACGTTCCAACAAACTGACCTGTTTTCGTTGGGAGCAACGTCGCAACCGTTTCATCACCTTGTGCTCGCATATACATCGCCATGTAATATAATTGCTGTATGTCGCTTTCTTTCTCATTTGTTGGCACGGCGACATATATATCGTTTCCACTATGAATCATGAAGCGTTCGTCTACTGGCTTGATCTGATCAATACGAAAATAATAATCCATGCACATCCCTCCTTCTTTCATGTATATGTTTAAAAAATACGTATAAACTTCATATGAGAGAGGAAATACACGCACGTTTCATAAAAAGAGCACATACATTGTAAAAAATAAAAAAAGAAATAGGTGAAGTGGATGGAGGAAAAGAAAATAGGGAAAATGGAGCAAATTGCGCGACAATGGCTTGCTGATCGAGGTGTAACAATCGAGCATATCGCTGAGCTCGTTTATTACTTGCAATCGAAATATCATCCGGATTTGAAAATGGATGAATGCATTCATAACGTCAACCGAGTCATTGCGAAACGCGAAGTACAAAACGCCCTATTCACCGGCATTCAACTCGACATATTAGCAGAAAAAGGACTGTTACAAGAACCACTGCAATCGTTTATTGAAAAAGACGAAGGGTTATATGGGGTGGACGAAATTTTAGCTCTATCCATCGTCAACGTATACGGTTCCATCGGCTTTACAAATTACGGATACATTGATAAACAAAAACCAGGTATTTTAAAACAACTAAATGATAAATCGTCCGGTCAATGTCATACATTTTTAGACGATATCGTCGGGGCAATTGCCGCTGCCGCTTCAAGCCGTCTCGCTCACCGCGCAGCCCATGTCGAATAAAAAAGGTGCCTTAATTTGGCACCTTTTTTATATACGTTCCATCCACTCTTTTAACGAATCGACAACATATGTTGGTTGTCGATCGTACGTTTGCAACATCTCCTTTGTCGTTACACCCGTATGAACGAGAAGCGTATCCATTCCTGCGTTCATCCCCGCCATAATATCGGTGTCATAATTATCCCCAACCATTAATATTTCTTCTTTTGGAACACCAAGTACTTCAAGTGCTTGCTCCATAATAATTTTTTCTGGTTTGCCAATAAAAATAGGCTTTGTTTGTGTCGATACAGCAACAACAGATGTGAGAGAGCCATTCCCAGGTAAAAGCCCGCGCTCGGTCGGAATGGCGATGTCTCCGTTCGTCGAGATAAACATCGCCCCGTTGCGAACAGCTAAACAAGCGATTGCTAACTTTTCATAATTAATGCTACGATCAATGCCCATGACAACCACTTCAGCATCTTCGTTCGCAAATGTAAAACCTTTCTCCTCAAGCGCTTGACGAATACCATCTTCTCCAATGACATAAACAGAAGCGTTTGGCTTTTTTTCATAAATGTAATTGGCAGTTGCTTGACTTGTCGTAAATACTTGATCTTTCGTTGCCGGGATATCAAATCGACGCAGTTTTTCTGCCACCTGTTCTGGCGTACGCGAAGAATTATTCGTTACAAACAAATATGGAATTCCTTTTTCATGAAGACGATGGACAAATGCGCATGCTTCTTCAATCCGTTCTGTTCCACGATACATTGTACCGTCCAGATCAATTAAATAACCTTGGTATGCTTTCACTTTCGCCACTCCTTTTGACAACTTGCACGTTCAAACTTTAACGCAAAACAAATGCACTTGTCAAAGAAGGAGCAACGAATGTCAACGATTGTTCATTTTTTTCGTTTAATATGATAGCGGCACGCATCATCGCCGTCCGCTAAACACGTCTTCGGTACAATGTCTGCCTCATGAATAAGCGTTTCAAACAGCTGTCGCTCACATTCACAAGCAATCGGATACGCTCGAGCTACTTCGGCAATAGGACAGTTATGTTCGACTAGCTCAAACGAGCCGTCATCATGCTGTAATAACTCCGACATATACCCTTGCTCGTTTTGAACTGCAACGAGTTCTTTTATTTTTTCATCAAACGATTTATCGCCGAGCTGCTGCTCATACAACTTTTTCATCCGTTCTTGCCGGTTTTGAAACAACTCGACTACCATGTGCTTGCCGCCCATTTGTTCCAAATCAGCTAAAAAGTCAAGCATCGTTTGCTGATAATGGCGGGGAAACCGTTGGTGTCCTTTAACACTTAATTGATATACGTTTGTCGGCCTTCCCATCGGTTGACGAACGAGCGTCGATTCAATAAGCTCTTCTCGTTCAAGTGCGGTCAAATGACGGCGTACAGCCATTTCTGTAATTCGAAGTTGCTCCGCCATTTCACCGACCGTTAGTCGCTTTTGCACTTTTAACATATTCAAAATTTGTTCTTTTGTGGAAGAGGTTTTTTTTCGCATCATTTTTCACCCACTTCCATTTTACACGATTTACCCCTATACACACAATTTTTAAACATTTTCGTTTAAAAAGGCAGACACAGGGCCGAGTTCGTTCTGTAAATACGAGCGAATAGAAGGAGGGAACGATTGGAGAACATGTTTATAACGTTGTAACACCTCCAACAATTCGGCATGCGGTACGTCGATATACTGTTGAACAAGCTTTTTACGAAAATGGATGATTTGTTTTAATGCCTCGCCTTCCTCAGCGGAAACAACACGTTCATCAACTAAAATGTCAATGATGTCCTCATAACTTCCCGGATCGCGCATAATAAAACCGTCGATCATCGCATTTCCCACATCAATGATCGATTCAATGATGACGTGTCCGATACGCTCAAGAGCGAGCTTTTCGATCGGTGTGTGAAACGATTGTTCGACATAGCGAACAGTTTGCTCCATATATGTTAATGTTTTTTCGATTTTTTGACGATCGACAAAATACATCTCCCATCTTCCTTTCTGACTTTTTCCTTTATTGTAGCATAGCGCTTTCTTTTACACATCTAACATATTTTTGATAAGATGAAGAAGCAAACAAAAACGGATGGAGGATTTTATATGGAGAGGTTCTTTTTATATGATGAGACAGTTGATACGAAAACCCGGTTCGTCAGCTTCGTTGGCAAAGAAGAGCGATTTGACTTAGCGATCGTCCAGACAGACCGCTTCTATGGAAAAGTGCTCGTACTCGATTTACAAAGCAACCGATATGCCATTATCGGTTCAGATGACTTGCAACAACCGGGATATATTGAACATGTATACCATTTAAACGAAGAAGAGGCAAACGAATTGAGAAGTTTTTTACATGAAATTGTCGGTTAAGTGGAACGCTATGCAAAAAAGAAAGGAAGAGCGTACATGGCCGATGAAACATACCATGATTTTTCAACAGTAGAGGCGAGAAAAAACTTTCTCGTTCCAGAGACGCTGCCAGAAGGCCCTTATGGCGCCCCGCGTGGTGAACATGAACCTGTTCAAAACAAAAGTACACCTTGGCAAGAAGGACAACGATACTACAGTGCGTTTAATTACGAATATAAATCGCTTCACCAAAATATTCCGCGCCAAGATCCCGGGGCTCATCCGGTACATGATGACCCGGATGAAAATGGGCAACAACCATACTCATGAAAAAATAGGTCAGGCGTCCTGACCTATTTTTTCACCTTTCGCAATACAAAATACGCACAACCAAAATTACAATATTCAAACAAATATTCAGATAACGTACTTATTTTCGTATCATATGTCGCCTTTTGATTGTGGTCGTCAAAAAAACCACGCAAACGAAGTTGATTGTATCCCCAATCCCCAACAATGTAGTCATATTTATTTAAAATGTCTGTATAACGTGCCCGAAATGCTTCTTCATTAAAACCGTTGCGTACATTTTCTACAAGTTCGTAGCACGTATTATGAATACAAATCATCGTCCTCACCTCTTCTTTCCATTTCTATCATAAAACATGTCTTTCCCCCAAGCAATGACCATTATGAATTGCTAAATAAAACGAATAATAAAAAAGAAGGGGGGAGTTGCTTTGCGGAAAACATGGATCATCACAGGAATAAGCGCCATCGCTTTATTATCGGGGTGCGCTGGAAATGAATCGACGTCTTTGTATGAAAAAAGCGGAACGACGATTAACGTTCGCTCACGAAACGATTTATATAACGAGCATGGTGTGCGAAACGGACTTGATTCACGTCTAACAAATTTCGGCTACGTCCGTCATCAAAAAAGCCCCATCCCAGGGGACACAACACAATATGCAACCATACCTGTATTAAACCGTGAAAATGTCGCTGATTTAATTAGCAAATTGTGCACACAACTTCCAAACGTTTATGATGTCGGAACACTCGTTACAGATGATACTGTCTTTGTTGTTTACAAAACAGACAGTACGAACCGATTCGAAACGGCCGATCAAGTGAAAAAAACAGCCATTTCTGTCGTGCCGCGTTATTATCACGTGTATGTTTCGGATAATCCGCGCATGTTTCAAGATATTGAACGCTTTGGCCGTTTAGATGCAAATAGTCAAAATGTCGATCAAGTTTTACAACAGACAATTAACGAAATGCTTAAATCGCCTCAAGGTAAAAAAATAAGTAGTGGCGAAAACGAAAACGGTTTGCAACGCGAAGAAATGAATATGATGCAATAAGAAAAAGGATGTCCCGCTCAAACGAAGTGGGACATCCTTCATCATTCACTCCGCTGCCTTTGCTGATTGCACTTGTTCATCGGCGTGATAAGAGGAGCGAACGAGCGGACCAGACTCACAATGACTAAATCCTTTCATTAACGCAATTTCTTTTAATTCCATAAACTCGTGAGGATGGTAATATTTTTCTACTTTCAAGTGTTTCTTTGTCGGCTGTAAATATTGACCGATTGTTAAAATATTCACACCGACCGCCCGCAAATCATCCATCGCCTCCAAAATTTCTTCCTTCGTTTCTCCAAGACCAACCATTAAGCTTGATTTTGTTGGGATATCAGGCTGCATTTCTTTTGCGCGGCGTAAAAATTCAAGCGAACGTTCATACGTTGCGCGTGCACGAACACGTGGAGTAAGACGACGGACGGTCTCGATATTATGATTTAAAATGTCAGGGCGTGCATCCATTAACGTTCGTAAGTTTTCATATACGCCTCCCATATCCGACGGCAACACTTCGATCGTCGTTAACGGATTTTTTCGGCGAATGGCACGCACCGTCTCCGCAAATACAGCTGCTCCCCCATCTTTCAAATCGTCGCGAGCTACCGCGGTAACGACAACATGTTTTAAATTCATTAAGCGAACAGATTCAGCTACACGCTCCGGCTCTTGCCAGTCTAACTCAGTAGGCAATCCTGTTTTGACGGCACAAAAGCGGCAAGCACGCGTACATACGTCCCCTAAAATCATAAACGTTGCCGTTCGGCGAACAGCCCAACATTCATGAATATTTGGGCAACGCGCTTCTTCGCATACAGTATGCAACTGTTTTTCACGCATCATTTTTTTCAAGCCCGTATAATGTTCATTTGTATTTAACTTTATCTTTAACCATTCTGGTTTGCGAAGGTGCTGTTCTTTTGTCGACATCATTTTCACGCTCCACTCGTTAATATACATTACTCATTATACGAGTTATTGCTTTACAATACAAAACAGTTTGTTTTTCCAACATTTTTTATTTATGAAAACAGTCGATTACCCCAAACTAATGATATGAACTTCGGAGAAAGGAGCAAGAGTGCGTGAGAACATTATGGTGCATCATCTTTCTTCTTTTCGTGCCGTTTCAAGCATTTGCAGCTGCACCAAATGATTTATATGACAAGCGAATGGAGCTTTATAAAAAAGCGGAAGCCATTTCATTTATTCCGTGGTATTATTTTGCAGCAGTCGACCAGTACGAACGTAGCATTCGGCAAGCGCGGCGCGACTTACCAAAGCCGACAGGAGTAATTAGCATTTATATTCCTCCAGAACGATGGTCAGGGCCGCTTAATTTTAATCAAGAAGATCAAAATCCATTCACAATTAGCCAATTCGGTGGAATGGGTATAGATGGAAATGGAGACGGTTTCGCAGATCGAACAAATGATGAGGACGTTTTATTTGCTTTTGCGCGTTTTTTACGGTCATACGGAACAGATCATACGCATATAAAAATGGCGCTATGGGATTATTATGAACGAAGTAAAACGGTCGATATGATTTTAGGGAAAGTAAAGTTATATAAACATTTCGGAACGCTCCAACTCGATCAATACGCGTTTCCCATTCCGCACCGCTTTGAATATAGTTATCGAAGTACGTGGGGAGATGCACGTGGGTGGGGAGGGCGCCGCATTCATGAGGGAACAGACATTTTTGCTCACTACGGCACGCCGGTTCGTTCTACATGTTATGGCATCGTTGAATTAAAAGGTTGGAACAAATACGGTGGTTGGCGCATCGGTATTCGCGACATCAACAATACGTACCACTACTTTGCACACTTAAACGGATTCGCCAACAATTTAGAAGAAGGATCTATTGTGGAACCTGGTATGCTTATCGGTTCAGTTGGAAGCTCTGGTTATGGGCCACCCGGAACGTCAGGTAAGTTTCCACCTCATCTTCATTATGGGATGTATAAAGATAATGGCTATACAGAATGGTCGTTCGATCCATATCCTTATTTAAAACAGTGGGAAAGACAAGAACGAATGAAAAAGAGATGAGGCATTTTGCCCCATCTTTTTTTATGACTGACGGCTCTTCTTCACTGCATGAGCGACGCTAGCGAGAAATCCACCCCAAATGACGACCATACCGACAAGCATCATAACGAGTGCACTTGTTTGCATTAGCTCGAAACCTCCTTATCCGCCGGAACAGAAAGCGCTCCGTCTTTCCAACGCTTCACTGAAAGTACAAATCCGAGAACGATGACAAGCGCCGCAATCGTCCATCCGTATTTAACAACGAATAACGTATCGTATCCTCCATAATTTTCTTTCACGTTCGTTTTAATGCTATCGAACATCATATAGCCTAGTACAATCGGTGTAATCACAGAGAGCGAAACTTTCCACCACGCACCTACCATAATATCTGATACGCTGTTTGCATGTGTTTGAAGCGCATTGAGTTGTTTTAACACCCATGCGATAACAATCACTTCGATTAGACCGACAAGTGCAACACCGAAGTTATTAATAAAATAGTCGACAACATCTAAGAAATATAATCCACCGTTTGTTGCAAACACGAGCGCGATTAACGCCGCTAATCCGCCGCCACCAAGAACGGCTTTCGTGCGAGAAATACCAAACTTTTCTTGAACTGCCGCTACATATGTTTCCGAAATGGAAATGAGGGATGACAAACCAGCTAACGTTAGTGAAAGGAAAAATAACACGCCGAAAAATTCATTAAACGCTGGAAATTGGTTAATAATTTGCGGGAAGACAACAAACGCTAACCCGACGCCCCCTTTAACGACTTCACTCACTTCTACACCTTGTTGGTGAGCTAAAAAACCGAGTACGCTAAATACACCAATACCGGCTAACAGTTCAAATCCTGAGTTTGCAAATCCTGTAATAAAGGCGTTGTTTGTAATATCTGATTTTTTCGGTAAATAACTTGAATACGTAATCATAATAGCAAATGCAATCGACAAGCTAAAGAAAATTTGACTGTATGCAGCAACCCATACTTTTCCGTTCATAATTTGATCCCAATTTGGCTTAAAAAATGCGTTCAATCCTTCAACTGCACCTTCTAGCGTGACCGCGCGAACGACGATAATAAAGAATAAAACAACGAGCGTTGGCAAGAAAATTTTATTCGCTAACTCAATTCCTTTACGAACCCCTTTATATAAAACAGCTAAGTTAATGACCCACACGAGAACAAGCGGAATAAGAACAGCTGGAACTATGCCTCCGAATGTACCTGGCGTTTCTGCTAATTTTAAATACTCACCGAATAAGAAGCCTCCTGTATCTTCTCCCCACTTCGATGTAAAAGCGAAATACGTGTAAGACATCGCCCAAGCAATAACGACGGAGTAATACGTCGAAATAACGAATGAAATAAGTACTTGCCACCAACCGATCCATTCCGTCCCTTTGCTTAAGCGAGCAAACGTTAATGGCGCTGACCCTCGATACTTATGCCCGAGCGTAAATTCCAATATAAGAATTGGAATACCTGCCGTTAATAAAGCGAATAAGTACGGGAAGAAGAACGCTCCTCCACCATTTTCATATGCGACAGCTGGAAACCTCCAAATGTTTCCTAAACCAATTGCCGAGCCGGCCGCTGCCAAAATAAAACCAGCACGCGTACCCCATTGTTGACGACTTTCCATAGATAAATGACCTCCTTAATCCATTTTTATCTTTACAGAGTAACAGACGAATAAGTGCAATACCACCACCTTGTTCGATTATTTTAATTTTTCAGACTTTTTTGTTTCGTTTAGTTTTAAGTATAACAATGGACAAGCCTTTTGTCAAAATAATATTTTAAAAAATAAAATTTTCAGAATTTTTTATTGTTGAATAGGAAGTTCAATCGACGTATTTCCTTCCCCTCCCTGATTGTAAAATTGCGGAACTTCGCCTTGAATAATTTGGATAGCGACAGGAATGTCGTTTTGAATCGTCGCTGTTTTCGTCGCAAATGGAATAATAATTTGCACGTTCACTTCAATATGAATTGCTATTTCTATTAAAGCATTGTTAATCCCAAATGGACGAATATTTTTGTTGACATCCGAATGAACGTCCCCAATGACGTAAAAACGAACCGGTATACGCGGACCTAAATTTCCTAATAGGACATTGTTTGTTGCTTGTCCGAGAGGGATATAATAAATAATCCCTTTTTCCTTTTCCGTTTCAACTTGCACGTCTGGAAACTCAAGCGCGGATAGTTTTCCTTCCGATGCTGCTTTTAAATTTCGCTGTACGCGGTTTGTCGTTTTTGCTAATACACGATTGACTACTGTTGCATTAAAGTCAATAGCAGAAATTTTTCCTTGCCCATCTTTTTCAATGTTAATGAAGTTTTCGACGTTGAAATCGTCCTCAGCAATTTGTTGACTAATGGCATTGTTTATCACTAAGTTCGCTAGGCGACGCGTTTCTTTCTCGGCGATCGCCATAAGCGTCGGTTCAATTCCTCTATTAATGAACCAAAGGCTCGCAACAGTCGAAACAATAAAAAAAACGAACGTGATTAAAAAAATATAACGGACGGGTAGCGGTTTTCTTCTTTTACGCAATTGTTGATACAACAAAAATCCCCCCTCTCACGCTATATGTATGCGGTCGAGCAGGGGATTATTATTTTATTTCATGAGAAGCAAGGCGTCTTTTCCTTTCATTCCACGTGAGATACCTAGCTGTTCGGCCGCCAATGTCACCGACTCAAGCGGCGCTTCTAACAGCTGGTCAATCGTTCGCACTCCTACTGCTCTTCCTGCGATAATTCCTCGGTCGCGCAATTTATTGTTTAATAGCGCCACATCTAATGCCCCGCACATAATATATCCTGTATCGTTCGCAACAGCTAACAACGTCGTTTTAGGCAACTGAACAGAAATTGCTGTAAACGGTTTTCCGTCAATCCATAACGGTCTAACCTCAACCATACATTTCACGCTCCTTTCCTTTATTCAATGTATGAATAA
This sequence comes from Anoxybacillus sp. ST4, assembly GCF_019448545.1. Classification (NCBI taxonomy): domain Bacteria; kingdom Bacillati; phylum Bacillota; class Bacilli; order Caryophanales; family Anoxybacillaceae; genus Anoxybacillus; species Anoxybacillus sp. ST4. The sequence goes on from NZ_JAHZOE010000012.1 coordinate 36,911, forward strand.
AAGAAAGAACGGTGCCTATCATGGATACATGTTTTTTAACTTCCATGCAAGCACATCTCGCAACATTTCCGGCATATAATATTGTTTTTTTGCACGATATATTTCTGGATACAAATGACCGAACGTAAACATATCAATCGTCGCCACCGCATACGTTTTTTGCTCATCGATTGGCTGGTCGTGAATAAAAATGCGGCGCACATGTTCTTGACCATCAATTAGCTGTTCTTTTTCAATTGTGATGCGATCATATGCCATTTGTCCCATCACTTCCCCGCGGAATCCGAATCCTCTCACACGCAACTGTTTCATCTGTTCTGTTTCCGCTTGTAAAATGACTTCTTTCAGTTCACTTCCGCGCAAATATACTTTGCACGGATTAATCGGATGCGGACAAATGCGATGAATGTCCCCTCTCGTTACGACACCTTTTGGGAGCGAAGCAAGCAACACACCTGCATTCACCATCGCCACATCACCTTCACACCATTCGTTTAACGCCTTCGCCAGAAGCGACGCGAATGGGGATGGTGAAAACCAGTCAATATGTAAAGTTTCAGGCAAATAAACAACTGGCTGTGCCAATGCGTTCGTCGCTTGTTCGACCATATGATGTAATTTTTGTTTTGTTTCCATACATTCTTGTTCAAGAGCATCGATATGTTTCACATATGCACGTGCATCAACTTTCCGGCTTTTTGTATCAACCGTCAACGTCACACATCCGACGTAATGCGCAAATTTCCCAGCCCCACAAAGCAACGTGTTGTTTACACGTTTTCCGCATTCAAATACATGATGCGTATGCCCTCCTAAAATTGCTGTCAGTTGCGGAAACAGATGAGCCATTTTTTCATCATCACTTATCCCTAAATGAGATAACAAAATGATTGCATCCACTTTTGCCGAAAGTTCATCAATGAGCTGAGCGACGGTAGCGAACGGATCAGCAACGCGCCATCCGAGCAGCTCATAAAACGTCTGAAATGGGACGGTCACTCCAATGAAAGCTATGCGCGCACGTCCGAATGTCATAATGATATACGGTTTCATCCAACGGGGACGCTCTCCGTTTTGATAAAAAACGTTTGCGACGAGCACAGGAAAGGTAGCATGCTCGTACAGCTTATCTAGTTGTTCATGACTTAGCGTAATTCCTTCATTGTTTCCAATTGTGACGGCATCGTACGCCACATCGTTTAAAAGGGCGATATTAGCTTTTCCATCCGACGCTTCTGTGATCGGATGAAATCGATCAATAAAATCACCAATATCTAGCAAAACCATATGTTCACTTTGTTTTTTATGCTCGCTTCTTTTTTTTCGTAAATAATGCACTACTTTTGGCCAATGTTCAAAATGGCTATGCACATCGTTTGTATGATAAATATGTATCATCTCTTTCAATGTTTGCAACACACCTTTCCCTCTACTAGCCAAGTCCTTGCACGATTAAACGAACCCCAAGTAAAATGAGCACGATCCGCAGTAGCGTCACAACTGTTTTTCCTTTTAGTCTCCGATTAAGCCATGCGCCACATTTTGCACCGACCCATACGCCCGGGATGAGCGCAAACGCAAACGTCCATGCGACATTTCCCATCCATACATGTGTCGATGAGCTAACAATGGATGACAAAAAGACGATAAACATCGATGTCGCTACCGCCACATGAGGAGGAAATAAAAACAATAACATCATCGCAGGCACCATGAGCGAACCGCCACCAATGCCAAAAAACCCGCCGACAAAGCCAACAACAAACGCAATGAGCGTAGCGATGAACGGATCATATCCGTATGTCACTTCCTCTCCTTCGTTCGTGACATACGTGCGCACAACAGGAAACGTTCGTGTTGCACGCGGTGAAAAACGCGATTGAAACATAAGCAAAAATGAAACAGCAATTAAAAACAGTCCAAAGTAAAGCGAAAAATGATGCATATGAACATGTTGATTTACCCATGCCCCTAACATGGCGCCCGGCCCACTGCCGATGAAAAAAAACAAGCCGCTTTTATAGTCCACCATTTTATGCTTCATATATGTTAAAGTTGACGACAATCCATTAAAAATAATTACAACAAGCGACGTGCCAACCGCGACTTGTGGTGAAATGGCCGGCAACATATGAGCTGCACTTAAAAAAAGAAGCGCTGGAACGATAATGACTCCCCCTCCTAAACCGACAAGACTGCCGATCGTTCCTGCTAAAAAACCAATAATTAAAAGAAAAAAGTACTCCATGTTCATCCCCCATTATGAAAACAAATCGAGCTGTCTCGGTGCTAAATTTGTATATTCAATTTGAAGAAACTGCAACAGCTGTTTCGCATTATCAGCCGCATCACCACCCGAATTGTTGTTAAATAATACGTAAATATGTTCACATTTTGTTTGTAGCATTCGAATATGTGTCGCCCATTGTAACAGTTCTTGCTCGTTATATCGGTACAAATAACGAATGGCACGCCAATTTTCATCATCGCGTTTATTCCAACCAGCGACATTTCGTCCGTGTAGACGAATAAGTGTTTTATGCTTGTCTGTTGGATAAAGAACGGTCGGAACCGAACCTTCCCCTGCTTGCGGTTCATCACAAATGCTATGAATCCATCGCTCTTCTTCCATGAAGCGCAGCGTCTTTTCATAAAAAGGCGGAGAAAACCACGATTGATGACGAAATTCAAGCGCAACGGGCACATCTTTCATTCGGTCACGACACCAACGCAAATAACGTACATGCTCTTTTTTGCAGTCAAACCAAGGTGGAAATTGAAATAATACCATCGCCAGTTTCTTCGCTTGCTGAAACGGCTCAATCGACTGCAAAAATGCGCTAAACATGTCATCTTTATTCGCATACGGGATGTCGCCACGCTGATGTCCCGTCATTCCTTGATACGCTTTGACGATAAATTGAAACGAAGACGGCGTTTCCACAATCCATTTCTCTACATTTTGTCGTGGTTGAATGGCGTAAAAATACGCATCGACTTCAACAGTTGGAAAATGGGCAGCATACGCTCGCAACTTATCTTTTGCTGCTAGACGAGATGGATATAAACGGTCATGGTCGCCCCATCCCGTTAATCCGACATAAATCATATTCATCACCTATATTCATCTTACCATAACATACAAAAAAAGCCGATGATCCGCTCTATGCAGATCATCAGCTATGAATTATCCAATACTACCTTCCATTTCAAACTTAATGAGACGGTTCATTTCAACCGCGTATTCCATTGGCAATTCTCTCGTAAATGGCTCAATAAAGCCCATGACGATCATTTCTGTCGCTTCTTGTTCGGAAATGCCACGGCTCATTAAATAAAATAGTTGTTCTTCCGATACTTTCGATACTTTTGCTTCGTGTTCAAGCGAAATGTTGTCATTTAAAATTTCATTATATGGGATTGTATCAGATGTTGACTGATTATCCATAATGAGCGTATCACACTCGATGTTAGAGCGAGAACCGTCCGCTTTTCGCCCGAAATGGACAATGCCGCGATATGTTACTTTTCCGCCTTGTTTTGAAATGGATTTAGAGACGATCGTCGACGACGTGTTTGGTGCTAAGTGAATCATTTTTGCACCAGCATCTTGATGTTGACCTTTACCTGCAATCGCAATCGAAAGCGTCAAACCGCGCGCCCCTTCTCCTTTTAAAATGACGGCTGGATATTTCATCGTTAATTTTGAACCGATATTTCCGTCGATCCATTCCATCGTTGCGTTTTCTTCGCATACGGCGCGTTTTGTAACGAGGTTGAAGACGTTGTTTGCCCAGTTTTGAATCGTCGTATAACGACAATATGCTCCTTTTTTCACGATAATTTCAACGACCGCACTATGCAGTGAGTTTGTCGTGTAGACAGGCGCTGTACAGCCTTCAACGTAATGAACGTGCGCCTCTTCATCGACGATGATGAGCGTCCGTTCAAATTGCCCCATATTTTCCGAGTTAATGCGGAAATATGCTTGCAATGGCGTATCCACTTTTACACCTTTTGGAACGTAAATAAATGAACCGCCAGACCAAACAGCTGAGTTGAGGGCTGCAAATTTATTATCTGTCGGTGGGACGACTTTCGCCCAATGCTCGCGGAACAACTCCTCATTTTCTTTTAAAGCAGAGTCTGTATCTTTAAAAATAACACCGAGCTTTTCTAAATCTTCTTTCATGTTGTGATATACAACTTCCGATTCGTATTGTGCGGATACCCCAGCTAAATATTTTTGTTCCGCTTCCGGAATACCGAGCTTATCAAACGTCGCCTTAATTTCTTCAGGCACTTCATCCCATGAACGACCAGACTTTTCTGATGGCTTGACGTAATACGTAATTTCATCGAAATCTAAACTGGATAAATCGCCACCCCATTGCGGCATCGGCATGCTGTAAAAAATATCTAAAGATTTCAAGCGAAATTCAAGCATCCACTCTGGCTCATTTTTCATGCGTGAAATTTCTTCAACAATTTCACGCGTTAATCCGCGCTCAGCGCGGAATACAGATACGTCTTTATCGGCGAAACCGTACTTATATTCACCGATTTCTGGCATTTTTTTCGCCATCTCGTTCGCCTCCTTGTTTTATGACTATCCTTGCTGCTCATTCAACCCTTTTTCCATCGCTTTCCATGCTAACGTTGCGCATTTAATGCGTGCCGGAAACTTCGATACCCCTTGAAGCGCTTCAATGTCGCCTAAATCGATCGAATCATCGTAATCTTTTCCTTGCATCATATTTGAAAAAATAGTCGACAGCTTAAACGCTTCTTCAATCGTTTTTCCTTTAATCGCCTCCGTCATCATCGACGCAGATGACATCGAAATGGAGCAACCTTCTCCTTCAAACTTAGCATCAACAATTTTCCCATCTTCTACTTTCAACGTTAAGTGAATACGATCTCCGCATGTCGGATTGTTCATGTTAATATCGACGTGCTCGCCTTCCAATACGCCGCGATTTCGCGGGTTTTTGTAATGATCCATAATGACTTGCCGATATAACGTATCTAAATGGCTATTAAAAGACATAGCTAAAATACTCCTTCGTTTTCTTTAATGCTGAAACGAGTATATCAATTTCTTCTTCTGTGTTATACAAATAAAAACTTGCCCGTGCAGTCGCGGTCACGTTTAACCATTTCATGAGCGGCTGTGCACAATGATGGCCAGCTCGCACCGCAATGCCTTCCGCATCTAAAACAGTGGCAACATCGTGTGGATGTACCTCATCGATATTAAACGTCACAAGCCCTGCCCGTTCTTTCGGACCGTAGATGGTTAATCCTTCAATAGTGGAAAGTTGTTCAAGCGCATATTGCGCCAAGCGATGTTCATGTTCGGCAATATGATGTAAACCTACTTGCTCAAGAAAATCGATTGCCGCCCCTAACCCGATCGCTCCTGCGATAATCGGCGTACCCCCTTCAAACTTCCACGGGAGCTCCTTCCATGTTGACTCATACAAGCCGACAAAATCGATCATTTCCCCACCAAATTCCACCGGCTCCATTTGCTCAAGCAAATGTTTTTTGCCATATAACACGCCAATGCCTGTCGGTCCGCACATTTTATGCCCAGAAAACGCATAAAAGTCGCAATCGAGCTCTTGTACGTTCACTTTCATATGCGGCGTGCTTTGTGCTCCGTCAACGACCATGACAGCGCCGTGCTTATGGGCAATTTGTGCAATTTCCTTCACCGGATTGATTGTGCCGAGCACGTTTGATACGTGCATGACCGCAACAATTTTTGTGTTTGGCGTGACTGTTTGTTCTACATCTTCTAAACGAATCGTTCCGTCAGGCTGAAGCGGAATATATTTTAATGTCGCACCTGTTTGTTTAGCCACTTGTTGCCACGGAATGATGTTACTATGGTGCTCCATATACGTAATAACGATCTCATCGCCGGGGCGGACGTTCGCTCGTCCATAGCTAGCTGCCACGAGGTTAATCGCTGTTGTTGTCCCGCGTGTAAAAATAATTTCTTCCATCGAAGCAGCACCGATGAAGCGGCGCACTTTTTCGCGCGCCCCTTCGTATGCGTCGGTTGCCTTCGTACCGAGCGTATGCACACCGCGATGAACGTTTGAATTATATTGACGATAATAATTGTCGATCGCCTCAATGACTGGCAATGGCTTTTGTGACGTCGCCGCGCTATCTAAATAAACGAGCGGTTTACCGTTTACTTGTTGATCTAAAATCGGGAATAGTTGACGAAGTTCTTTTACGTTCATCACTTAACTTTCCTTTCGATCACTTCAATTAATTGTTTTTTCACACGCTCAATAGGAATTTCATTAACGACAGGTGCTAAAAAGCCGTGAATAATTAATCGCTCAGCTTCTACTTTCGGAATGCCGCGGCTCATTAAATAATATAGTTGCGTCGGATCAACACGACCAACAGATGCGGCGTGGCCTGCTGTCACATCATCTTCATCAATTAACAAAATCGGGTTCGCATCTCCGCGCGCTTTTGGACTTAACATGAGCACGCGAGACTCTTGTTCAGCGTTTGATTTCGAGGCACCGTGTTCAATTTTTCCGATCCCGTTGAAAATTGATGTCGCTTCATCTCTCACGACACCGTGCTTTAAAATGTATCCTTCCGTATGCTTGCCGTAATGAATCACGCTCGTTGTAAAGTTTTGCACTTGCTCACCGCGGCCCACAACGACCGTTTTCGTATCGCCAAGCGACCCATCACCAATGAGGCGCGTCACGTTTTCTGAAATCGTATTCCCGTCATTCATTAAGCCGAGCGCCCACTCAATGCGCGCATGACGACCTGTGATTCCGCGACGGTTCACGTACGTTGTCGTCCCTTTCGCTAAACTATCGACCGCACCGAAAAATACGTGAGCATCGTCAAGCGCAAACACTTCCGCAACGATGTTGACGATCGCTTCCGAACGTTCGCATGTTGAAATGTAGTTTTCAACGTACGTCACTTTACTTCCGACATCGGCAACAATAATGACGTGGTTAAACAGCGCTTCCGCTTTTTCATGCACATATACCGCCTGCAAAGGAACGTCGATTTGAACGTGCTTTGGCACATATACGAACACTCCACCGTTGACAAGCGCCGCATGAAGGGCAGTAAGACGGTGCTCATTTACTTTGACGCCGTCCATAAAATATTTTTGTACAAGCTCGCTATGCTCGCGGACAGCTGTTGCTAAGTCTGTGAAAATAACACCTTTTTCTTTTAATTCATCAGCAAGCGATACGTATGCACATGTATGATCACGCTGAACATATACGTTTTTTTGCTCCTCAGCTATATCGATGAGCACTTTTACTTGTTCAGGTAGCTCTTCTAGCGAAGAAAGCGGCGCGCTCTCAACGAGATGAGCAGAAAATTGTGTGAAGTTCCAACGATCGATTTTCGTTTTGTCTGGCTTCGGTAATGGCAATTGTTCCGCTTGCGCAAGAGCTTGTAAGCGAACGTTTAAAAGCCAGTCCGGTTCTCCGCGCCCTTCAGAAAATGAGCGCACATACTGTTGGTCGAATGGTAGTTTCGTCTCAATCATCCTAAATCCTCCTAACGCTTACGCTTCTTGCTCAACGACTTCATCTTCAATGCCTAGCTCTCTTTTAATCCAATCATATCCTTCTGCTTCAAGACGTTGTGCTAATTCTGGACCGCCTGATTTTACGATACGTCCTTGCATCATGACATGTACGTAATCTGGTGTAATGTAGTTTAACAATCGCTGATAATGCGTAATGATTAAACAGCCAAAGTCGCTATTGCGCATGTCATTTACACCTTTTGCGACAACTTTTAATGCATCGATATCAAGACCTGAATCAATTTCATCTAAAATAGCAATTTTCGGCTGCAACATCATAAGTTGTAAAATTTCGTTCCGCTTTTTCTCCCCGCCCGAGAACCCTTCATTCAAGTAGCGGTGAGCCATATCTGGATTCATTTCTAAAAACGCCATTTTTTCATCAAGCTGACGAATGAATTTCATTAATGAAATTTCATTTCCTTCTCCACGACGTGCATTAATCGCTGAACGAAGAAAATCAGCATTCGTTACACCGCTAATTTCGCTCGGATATTGCATGGCTAAAAAGAGACCAGCACGAGCACGCTCATCTACTTCCATTTCTAATACGTCTTCACCGTCTAATGTAATGCTCCCTTTTGTTACTTCATATTTTGGATGGCCCATAATCGCCGCCGATAATGTCGATTTTCCCGTTCCGTTCGGTCCCATGATCGCATGGAACTCGCCGCCTTTAATTTCAAGGTTAACCCCTTTTAAAATTTCTTTCCCGTCAATTGCAACGTGAAGATCTTTAATCGTTAATGTTGCCATAAAAAAATACCTCCAGTTTCACTTATGTTCATAAAAACGTAATTCTCACTTTATTCTCATTACAATTTTATAACAGATGAAAAGTATTAGCAACCTTATTGCAAGCATTTTGATACTTTTTTGTTTCAAAAGTTTGCTCGTTTTATCACATATGTAAAAAAGGTAGGGAACCCCTACCCTTTAATGCATGCGAGTAAATTCATCGACACATTGTCGAACGAGCGTAACGGACTGGCTCATCGTCGCCCCTCCAGCTAAAGCAGATGCGACAGCACACGCTTCAAATATTTCTTTCTCTGTCGCCCCTTCATCGATGCACCCTTTCGTATGATAAATGGTACAATATTCATCTTGTTTAGCGACACTAATCGCTAGTGCGATGAGCTGTTTTTCTTTTTTTGATAGCTCCCCTTCGGCGAAGCAAGCTTCCGTAAATGCGTTAAACGCTCGTCCAACATGAGGCATTTGTTGTGTGAACGTGCCTAACCCTTGCTTATATTCGTGTAAACATTGTTCCATCGACATATGCACTCCTCCTTCCTTTTTATCATGCGTCGTTTTCGAGAAAATATAAAAGGACGCCCGAATGGACATCCTTATTTCGTTGCTGGAATAACAGCACCATTATATTTTTGTAAAATGAAGTCTTGAATTTCCTTTGATTGCAACACTTCAACAAGCGTCTGAATTTCTTTACGGTTTTCGTCACCTTTACGAACCGCGATAATGTTCACGTATGGGTTGTTTCCTGGCGATTCGACAGCGATCGGATCTTTTGCTGGATCTAAACCGGCATCTAACGCATAGTTGGCGTTAATTAATACCGCATCTCCTTCATCATTTTTATACACTTGCGGAAGCAATCCTGCCTCAACATCCGCTTCAAATACTAAATTTTTCGGATTTTCAACAATGTCATCAATTGTTGCTTTCGTCTTATCGACACCTTCTTTTAATCGAATTAGTCCTTTTTCTTCAAGCATCGATAAAATACGACCGTGATCAGCAACAGAGTTACTCATAATGATTTTTGCACCGTTTGGTAGCTCTTCAAGACTTTTGTATTTTTTTGAATATACGCCAATCGGCTCAATATGAATACCGCCTGCATTCACAAAGTCATAGCCATGTTCTTTCATTTGAGCTTCTAAATAAGGAATGTGTTGGAAATAGTTTGCATCTAACTCTTTATCCGCTAATGCTTTGTTTGGTAACACGTAATCTTGGAACGTCACAATTTCTAGTTCAATTCCTTTTTCTTTTAAAATTGGTTTTGCTTTTTCTAAAATTTCTGCATGTGGTACGTTTGATGCACCGATGACAAGCTTGTTCGCTTTTTCCTCTGCACTTTCATTGTTTCCGCAAGCAGCGAGCGCGAAAACGATCATGGCAGCAACAAGTAAAGAGAGCCATTTTTTCATTTGTTTTTTCCTCCTTTTATCGTTTATCTATTTTAGAAGTGACAAAGTCACCAACAAACTGAATGATAAAGACGATGACTAAAATGAGCACTGTTGCAACGAGCGTCACATCGTTATTGTTACGCTGGAATCCTTCCAAATAAGCTAAGTTCCCAAGCCCCCCAGCACCGACAACTCCCGCCATCGCCGTATAGCCAACGAGAGCGATCGCTGTAACGGTAATTCCAGATACAAGGGCAGGAAGCGCTTCAGGGAGGAGCACTTTCCAGATGATTGTCGTTGTCGTTGCTCCCATCGCTTTTGCCGCTTCAATAACCCCTTTATCAATTTCACGAAGCGCAATTTCAACCATGCGCGCATAAAATGGAGCCGCTCCAATAATGAGCGCCGGCAGTGCCGCATTGGCACCAAGAATCGTACCGACAACAAACTTAGTAAACGGGATGAGTAAAATAATTAAAATGATGAACGGGATCGAACGGAAAATGTTAACAAACGATGCGATAACGCCGTTAATGATACGATTTTCCCATATGTTTCCCTTTGACGTTAAAAAGAGTAACAATCCAAGCAAAATGCCGAGCACAAACGTCGCCGCAACTGAAATAGCTGTCATATATAACGTTTCCGCTGTTGCCGCCCATATTTTATCCCAAACGACGTTCGGAAATAGCTCATTCCACATTCGCCAACACCTCCACTCCAACTTCTTGCTGGCGAATAAAAGCGAGCGCTCGCTCGATTTCTTCATTCGCACCGTCTAAATGAACGAACAACACCCCGTATGAACCGTGATGCGTTTGCGAAATTTTCCCTTGCAAAATGTTCACGTTCAAATCAAATTGTCGAATGATGTGCGTGATGAGCGGTTGCTCAGCTGCTTCGCCGACAAATGTAAGCTGTACAACTTTTCCATTTGGATATCGCTCAAGAAGATGCAACATCGCTTCTTTCGTTTCTTCCGGCTCAGTTACTTGTTGAACGAAACGCTTCGTAATCGGCTGCTCCGGCTTACGAAACACGTGAAGCACTTCACCCATTTCAACGATTTTTCCGTTTTCCATGACCGCTACACGATCACAAATTTTACGAATGACGTGCATTTCATGGGTGATTAATACGATCGTTAAACCGAGACGTTTATTAATGTCGACGAGCAAATCTAAGATGGAATCTGTCGTTTGTGGGTCGAGCGCTGACGTCGCCTCGTCGCACAACAACACTTTCGGATTGTTCGCTAACGCGCGTGCAATGCCGACGCGCTGCTTTTGTCCTCCGCTCAATTGCGACGGATACGCGTCTTCCCTTCCTTGCAGTCCGACAAGTTGAATTAGTTCATCAACGCGCTTCATTCGCTCCTCTTTCGGGACGCCGGCAATTTCGAGGGGGAATGCAATATTTTCGCGCACTGTTCGCGACCAAAGTAAATTGAAATGTTGGAAAATCATGCCGATTTGCTGGCGCGCTTGTCGCAATTGTTTTCCGCCAATTTTTCCGATCTCCTTGCCATCGACGATGACTTCGCCGCTCGTTGGCTTTTCTAATCCGTTTAATAACCGAATGAGCGAACTTTTTCCTGCACCGCTATAGCCGATAATGCCAAAAATTTCTCCTGCTTCAATATGCAAGTTCACACGATCAACAGCGGTCACATGTCCACTTGCTGCTTTGTACACTTTTGTTACATTCGATAATGTAATCACGTTGCTGTCACCTTCCTTCCATGAAAAAAGCCTTTCTGCTCAAGAGAACAGAAAGGCGCGAATCGTCCGTTCTGTCTCTTATCTCTCAAAGCAAACGCTTTGTGTGAATTGGCACCATTTCAGCAGCGCTGACGGTTGCCGGGTTTCATCGGGCACATCCCTCCACCTCTCTTGATAAGAGCGCTTTTAAACGCTTTATTCAGTTAACGTTTTAATATGTTTGAGGATCATTTTAAATTACAAAGGTGAGTATATCATCGAAAGAAGGACAGTGTCAATAAAAATTTTTCAACTATTTCCCCTTCATAATCAAGTGAACTGAATATATAGCATGAGAAACCACTACTCTTTGGATGTCGGACTACGAACAAACCCGCCGCTTTGTTAAAATGCAAAAGACTGACCCAACACGCATTAGCGTTTCAGATCAGCCTCTTCAGTTCAAAAAATGAAGTTAAACTTTCCAATTGCAGGCATACATAGTTACATGCCAAACGAACCCTTTAATTACACTCTTCTTTTGTAATTCTAATCGTTACATACACTTTATGAAAAGAGTCATAGTAGTCAGCTTGTGCAACACTAGATGTATACCATTTATCAACTAATTTTAAGTAAGAATCTGTATTCACTAAAGAATAAATTCCTGTAATAGTAGAGGACTTAGTGGTTAGATTTCGATCGTACGTAACTGTCATCGTCACTGTACCATACATACTCTGAACCGTTTTTGTTTCTTTATTTCCTCGGATAATAGTATCAAGTGGAGTAATTTTTGATTTTGAATTGCTTAATTTCGCTATTGAACTCCCTACTGCAGGAGTAACTATAATTGTTACATTACCCTCTTTATATACTCGTTTCGGGAGCGTACTAGCTTCAGTAGTAATTAACGATCCAAAAAACCCATCTAATAACAGAGTAACAGTTAATGCTAGGGTAGGGACTAAAATAAGCCTTCTAAATTTACTTTTCATTATTTTCTCTCCTCGCATAGTCCAATTGTAATGCTAGTTCTCCGCTACTTGTCCATAATGAGATAGACTTGTACATTAGCGTCAGTTAAACATCGGTATCATGAATATTAAATAGAAATTTTTATTTAGCTGATTACTCACCATAGGTATACCGTATTGTATAAAAATCAGACATTCTTTATTTCAACTTATACATTGCTTACACTCCTCCGCTTCTTCTCAAAAATTAGCTGATCAGCTATTTTCAATTTACCAAAAATAGAAAAGAAAAAAATCCGTATTTTCCGCCAATTTTTTGGCGAAAATCCGCCAATTCCTTTAAAACAAATGACAAAGTTTATTAAATGAAGTAGAATTTAGGAAAAGAGTAGAGAGGGAAATCGCATGACTATTCGTACATTGCTTGTTGATTCCGATCCTGTCTATTTGCTTGGTTTGGAAAAATTGTTGGAAAACGAAAGTAGCATAACGGTTGTCGGTTCTGTTTCTTGTATTGATTCACTAGAGACTCTCATACATATACATGTACCAGATGTCATTGTGATAAATGCGCATATGCACATAATAAAAGCATTTGACTGGATAAAAAATGCGAAGAAGACACACCCTATGATAAATGTCATTATGCTATGCAACTATCCACCACTTGCCTTATCTGCGTATGAGGCAGGTGTATCCGTGATATTATCAAAAGAAAAAGTTTCTACTCATTTGGCACATGCGATTCGCCACAGCAATGGAGGAGAGAGACTTCTTTTACTTGACAGTGAAGCTACATGTCACATGACAAGTTGTTTGACAAAAATTGAAATAGATATATTACAAATGTTAGCAGATGATAAAACAAGTGTACAAATCAGTGAACATCTAAATATGAGTAAACGAACGTTTGAACGGCACCTTTCTTCTATTTTCGAAAAATTGGGGGTTTTGTCACGAACAGGAGCGGTTGCTCAAACGCTGCGGTTACAACTCATAAAATGAAAGGTGCTAGTCGAAAAATCTAACTAGCACCTTTCATATTTACACCCGCGAATACATCGACCGTACCCCTGTCGCCGCTTCAATCGCTTGTTCTAAGTCTTCGATTAAATCATCGACATTTTCAATACCGACCGATAAACGAATCATATCTTCTGTCACACCGGATGCTTTTAAGTCTTCTCCACTTAATTGTTGATGCGTTGTACTTGCAGGATGAATAATTAAACTTTTTGCATCACCGACGTTGGCAACATGCGACCAAAGCTTAACGTTGTTAATTAACGTAGCCCCTGCTTCACGGCCACCTTGAATGCCAAAGACAACGACTGCTCCTGCCCCTTTTGGCATATATTTTTTCGCTAGCTCTTTTGCTGGATGATTGTCATGTTCAGGGTACAACACCCAATGGACTGCTGGATGGTTGTCCAAATACTCGACGATTTTTCTCGTATTGGCAATATGTTCTTTCATGCGGACATGCAACGTCTCCAGTCCTAAATTAAACTGAAACGCGTTGAATGGGCTAATCGCCGGACCTAAGTCACGCAACAATTGCACGCGCGCTTTGACGATATACGCCGCCGCACCGATGTCTGCGTATACGAGATTATGGTAACTTGGATCTGGCGCCGTAAACGCTGGAAACTTCGGCGAATTCCAATCAAATTTTCCACCATCGACAATGATACCACCTAACGTCGTTCCGTTACCAAGCAACCATTTCGTTGCCGAATGAATAACAATATCCGCTCCGTGTTCGATTGGCCGGCAAAGATACGGTGTAGCAAACGTATTATCAATAATGAGCGGAATGCCTGCTTCATGCGCAATTTCCGCAACCGCCTCAATGTCTAACACATGCAGGCTTGGGTTGCCAATTGTTTCGGCAAAAATCGCTTTCGTTTTCGGCGTAATGGCAGCACGGAAATTTTCTGGATCAGACGGATCGACAAAATGGGTCGTAATGCCGTATTTCGGTAACGTATTCGCAAACAAATTGTACGTCCCTCCATACAGCGTAGAAGCAGAAACGATATCATCTCCCGCTTGAGCGACGTTTAATATTGCCATCGTAATAGCAGCCATGCCACTCGCTACCGCTAAAGCACCAATGCCCCCTTCAAGTTGAGCGACACGCTCTTCAAACACCGTTACCGTCGGATTATGAATGCGCGTATAAATGTACCCAGCTTCCTTTAACGCAAACAAATTGGCCGCATGCTCTGTGTTATCAAACAAATACGCATTCGATTGATAAATTGGCACTGCACGCGCTTTCGTTACTGGATCCGTTTGCAATCCGCCATGAACAGCAATCGTTTCAAATTTCATCGTTTCTCCCCCTGAAATGATTTATTTATGAATATTTTGAATTTTAACACGATACATATTGCTCGTCAATGAACAACATCGTACGGTTTAGCAAGAAAAAAAATCGACTCTAACAATAAAATGTGGCGAAACGAAGCTGTGACGGACAATTCATTTAACCGAAGTTGTTGTTGGAGTTTTAACGAACCTTGTAATAATGACATCATCGCTTGTGTTGAACCACGAATCGTAATGATCCGTTCTCCACCACCCGTTTCGACACGCTGAATCCCTTCTTTCGAGACGCATAATAATACTTGTCCGCTTTCCCATTGCAATTGAATGTATATAGGTTCATTTGGCAAAATCGGCGCTAACATATGCATACAACCGCCCCCGCTTTATTTATTGTTGTATTCCCTTTTCCATACGGAGACCGTCTGTTCCTTCTACAATCGCTCGACAATTCTCTCTCTTTTCCGCTCATTTCCCAAGAAATATGTCGAAAGCTGGCTTATTCAGCCAGCTCCCTCAATGTTTCGTATAAATATGGAACAGAATGGAACGCGTATATTTTTTGTACAAGCTCGTCACGTTTGAAAACAAGTAAGCACGGAACACTTTCAATTTGCCATTGCACAGCTTTTTCGGGAACATAATTTAAATCGTGACGCTCAAAAGAAATATGCGGTAACAACTGTTCAAGCACATCGACCATACGACTTGCCACTTGACACGTGCCGCACAATGGCGTGAACATATAAACAACCTTCACAACGATCACACTGCTTTCTACAAATATTGTGCGTGTACATCAATATTTGCACTTAATAGTACAACAGCGATATGATGTTTCGGAGCTGCTGCCACTTCGCGATACATTTTATCGACGTATAAATGTTCAGCTTGTGGAAACTCGCGGCGAAGTTGACGGCGCAGTTTTTCTCCTGCTTCATCAGAATCGACTAAAATGTACACCTCTTTATCGTACAAAGCATCAATTAATTCATCAAGTTTGGCGGTGCCGAGCGTTCCGTTCGTACAAATAATTTCTACCGGTTCACTAATAATGCTCTCAATTTTCTTTTTATCTGAGCGCCCTTCAACAATAATTACTTTCTCTACCTCAACAATCGCCATCGTCATCACCTTGCACATTCATTTATGTATTATTATATTCGCTACCCGTCTCTTTTTCTCCTTTTATCAAATAGAAAAGGACAGCGATGTGCCGTCCTTAACACCAACCACCTTCTATGTCACAATCGACGTATTTCGCATATGGGTTTTCCGTCACTGTCACACTTTTTAACACGCGCCCACCGCGCTGTTCATATCCATGTTTCAGCTGAAACTCATTTGTTGCGCGCACAAATTCCCCAACGCATTCATTGTCGTAAAACAATTGAAAATTACCATGTTCATTTAATTTACCGATCACATCTTCGGTAATATCCATCATTTTTTGTTTTAACAAAAAAGACACCCCTGTGTTATAGGGTGCCCTATGATGTGTGTTTTACTCTTGATTAATCATTTGTTCGTATTGTTCAGCAGTAAGTAAGTTGTCCACTTCGCTCATATCACTCGGCTCAATAACGATCATCCATGCTTTGTCATACGGTGATTCGTTAACGTACTCTGGGTTGTCGTTTAACTCTTCATTAACTGCTACGACTTTTCCGCTAATCGGTGCATATAATTCAGACACAGTTTTCACCGATTCTACGCTACCAAACGGCTCATTTGCTGTCAGTTGCGCACCGACTTCTGGCAATTCAACGAAGACGATGTCGCCGAGCTCAGATTGTGCAAAATCTGTAATCCCAATGCGAACTGTATTGCCTTCCACACGCGCCCATTCATGTTCTTGTGAATAACGTAGCTCTTTTGGAACGTTCATCATTAACCCTCCAACATATTGTTTTCCCTTCCATCATACACGATTTTCGACACGATTTCACGATAATTTAAACATTTCATGATATTTTTGTTCGTCAAATCCAACAATGACTCGCTTGCCATCTGTGACGATCGGACGTTTAATTAACATTCCGTCAGATGCCAGTAGTTGCAACATTTCT
Organism: Anoxybacillus sp. ST4; assembly: GCF_019448545.1. Classification (NCBI taxonomy): domain Bacteria; kingdom Bacillati; phylum Bacillota; class Bacilli; order Caryophanales; family Anoxybacillaceae; genus Anoxybacillus; species Anoxybacillus sp. ST4. The sequence goes on from NZ_JAHZOE010000012.1 coordinate 53,750, forward strand.
TCCGTGTTCATCGCCTTTAATTTATCTTTTAACCCGAGTTCACGATACTTCATACCGCTCGTGTTAAAAAATTTTTTTACACCCAATCCACTTTTTTCGTATAACGTCCGTAACTGCTCTTTAGATGGAGGGTGCTCAACAATATGTATCGCTTGTACGGAAATGTTGTTGTCATCTAACCATTTTTTTGCCTTGCGACACGTTCCACATTTTGGATACCAATAAAACGTAACCATCTTCTCACCTCATCAATATATACGATAACAAAGCGAAAGTACCAGACGCATCGTCTGGCACTTCCATTATTACACAACATATCGTTCCGCTTCAATTAATGCTGCTGCCGCTTCACGTTTTTTCGCTATGACGTTGATTGGCGTATGACGTGTTAATTTACGCAATGCGGAAAGCATCATGCGCAACACGTCACCTTGTTCGACAGCGACGATCGTTTCTTTCGCATGCGCTTCAATTTCATAAAATGCTTCTTGGCAGAAAATTTGTGTGTACAATACTTTTTGTTTATTTTTCTCCACACCCGATTGGGCGATGGCTTTTTCCGTACGCAATAGCGCAGACTCCATCGCGTATACGTTGCTGACGATGTCTGCAATATTTACGAGCACTTCTTGTTCTTTTTCAAGCTTTGGACCGAATTTTTGCGCCGCCAGTCCCGCGACCATTAAAGCGATTTTTTTCGCATTGCGGACAAGGTACTTCTCTTGTTCAAGCACGCCATCGCCAACTTCTTCAGGCATCAACATCATTAATTCTTCTTGTAGCTGTTGCGCTTTTTGTAAAAGTGGAAGCTCCCCTTTCATCGCCTTGCGCAAATACATACCTGGGACAAGAAGACGGTTAATTTCGTTCGTTCCTTCAAAAATACGGTTAATACGTGAATCACGATACATGCGTTCAATTTCGTATTCTTGCATAAAGCCGTAACCGCCATGAATTTGTACACCTTCATCGACGATGTAATCGAGCATTTCTGTCGCAAACACTTTATTTAATGAACATTCAATCGCATATTCTGCGATCGCTTTTGCTGTTTCTTTTCCATCTTTTGCTTGTTCGTCCGTTAACTGTCCCATGCGCGCTTCAAATAAACCGACTGTACGGTAAACGGAACTTTCAGCTGCATACAATTTAGAAGCCATCGTCGCTAATTTTTCTTGTGTTAACGAAAACTTCGCGATCGGTGTTTTAAACTGTTGGCGTTGATTTGCATATTGAATCGTCACTTCAAGGGCACGTTTCGCTCCTCCAACGGCACCGACGCCAAGCTTATAACGACCGATGTTTAAAATGTTAAATGCGATAATGTGACCCTTTCCGATTTCGCCGAGCAAGTTTTCTTTCGGCACGAGCGCATCTTGTAAAATTAATGTGCGTGTCGATGAACTTTTAATCCCCATCTTCTTTTCTTCCGCTCCTGTCGATACGCCAGGGAAATCGCGCTCAACGATGAACGCCGTGAAATGCTCACCGTCTACTTTCGCATAGACGACGAATACGTCGGCAAAACCAGCGTTTGTAATCCATTGTTTTTCTCCATTTAAAATGTAATGCGTACCTTCTGCATTTAGTTTGGCTGTCGTTTTCGCACCGAGCGCATCTGAGCCAGAGCCTGGCTCCGTTAATGCATAAGCAGCAATTTTCTCACCTGTCGCTAGCGCCGGTAAATATTTTTGTTTTTGCTCCTCTGTTCCGAACAAGACGATCGGAAGCGAGCCGATCCCAACGTGCGCGCCGTGTGAAATCGAGAAGCCGCCCGCACGCGCCATTTTTTCAGCAATTAACGCCGAACTAATTTTATCTAAACTTAATCCACCGTATTCTTCTGGCACGTCCGCACCAAGCAATCCAAGCTCACCAGCTTGTTTTAAAAGAGCGACAGACCGATCAAACTCATGGTTTTCTAAATGTTCAAGTTGTGGCAATACTTCATTAACGACAAATTCTTCTGTCGTTTTCGCAATCATTTTTTGTTCGTCTGTAAAATCTTCTGGTGTAAACACTTGAGTTGGTGATACATCTTCAATTAAAAAGCTACCGCCTTGTGCAATTTGTAACGCTTTTTCCATTATTGATTCCCCCTCTTATAATAATTCAAATACGCCAGCAGCACCCATACCGCCGCCGATACACATCGTGACAATACCAAATTGCTCGTTGCGACGACGCATTTCATGTAAAAGTGTCAACGTTAACTTCGCTCCCGTACAACCGAGCGGATGACCGAGGGCGATCGCTCCTCCGTTTACGTTTACCTTTTCTTCATCTAATCCAAGTTCGCGAATGACTTGAATCGCTTGCGAAGCAAACGCTTCATTCAGTTCTATTAAGCCGATGTCAGAAAGTTCAAGCCCTGCAAGCTCAAGCGCTTTCGGAATCGCAGCAATCGGTCCGATACCCATCACTTCAGGTGGGACACCTGCTACCGCAAACGAACGGAATTTACCGAGCGGTCGTAAACCGAGCGCTTTCGCCTTTTCATGATCCATCACCATCACCGCTGCTGCTCCGTCACTCGTTTGTGAGGCATTCCCTGCTGTGACCGTCCCGTTTACTGAAAAAGCAGGACGCAACTTTGCGAGCGTTTCCATATTCGTATCCGGGCGAACTCCCTCATCTTGACTAAACGTCATCTTTTTCTCTACTAACTTATTATTTTCAATATGACGGACAGTCACGTCGACCGGCACAATTTCATCGACAAATTTTCCTTCAGCAATCGCTTTTGCTGCTTTTTGATGACTGCGAACGGCAAACGCATCTTGATCTTCGCGCGTCACCCCATATTTCATCGCTACTTGCTCGGCTGTATGTCCCATCGACATATAATACTCCGGTGCGTTTTCTGCTAGCTTTACGTTCGGTCGTACGACATGGCCCATCATTGGTACCATGCTCATCGACTCTACGCCACCAGCGATAACGGTATCTGCATGCCCAAGCATAATTCTCTCTGCCGCATAAGCGATCGCTTGCAACCCTGATGAACAATAACGATTAATTGTAATGGCCGGCACTGTATACGGCAAGCCAGCTAACGCCCCAATGTTGCGCGCAATATTTAACCCTTGTTCCGCTTCTGGCATAGCGCAGCCGATAATGAGATCGTCAATGTTTCCTTCGTAATTCCCTGCTCGCTTTAACGTTTCTTTAACAACGATCGCCCCTAAATCATCCGGGCGGACGTTGGCTAACGTCCCTTTTTTTGCTTTGCCGACAGGCGTGCGCGCCCCGGCAACGATGACCGCTTCTTTCACGTCAATCCCCCCTTAGTTTCTTAACGGTTTTCCTTTAACAAGCATATGTTGCATGCGCGCTTGTGTTTTTGGCTCGCCGACAAGGCTTAAAAATGCTTCTCGCTCTAAATCGAGCAAATATTGTTCGTCCACTTCTGTTCCGTACGGTACACTTCCGCCAGCAATGACGTAAGCAAGCTTTTTCGCAATTTTTAAGTCGTGTTCAGAAATGTAGCCTGAATGATACATCCCTTGCGCACCAAGTAACAACGTCGCATAACCGGTTTCCCCAACAACAGGAACTTTTCGGCGCACCGGCGGCTTGTATCCGCTCTCATATAACGCCAATACCGTTTGTTTCGCATCATGAATGAGATGGTCACCGTTGATCGAAATACTATCTTGTGCGTTTAAGAAATTCAATTCACGCGCTTCCGCTGCTGATGTCGACACTTTCGCCATCGCAATCGTTTCAAACACTTTATTGGCAACCTTTTGGAGATCAAATTCCACACCGTTTGGCATGCCGCTTAAGTGTTTTATATATAGTTCTTTATTTCCACCGCCGCCTGGAATGAGACCGACGCCAACTTCAACGAGCCCCATATATGTTTCCGCTGCAGCTTGAATGCGTGAAGCTGGCAAGCAAATTTCTGTTCCACCGCCTAACGTCATCGCAAATGGTGCGACAACGACCGGTTTAGTGCTATATTTAATATTCATCATCGCTTGTTGAAATTGACGAACGACCATCTCAATTTCGAAATAGTTGTCATCTTGCGCTTCCATTAAAATCATCGCAAGGTTCGCACCGACGCAAAAGTTTTTACCTTGGTTTCCGATGACGAGTCCTTTATAGTTTCGATCGACTTCTTCTAACGCGTAGTTAATCATTTGGACGATATCGAAACCGATCGCATTGTTTGGTGAATGAAATTCGAGCAATGCGACATCATCGCCAAGATCAATGAGGCTTGCGCCACTATTTTTCTTAATGACCCCTTTTTGTTCTTTTAAGCGCTGAATGTGAATGACTTTTTCGTTTTCCTCGACAGGATTGTATTGTCCACGATCGTAGTACGATACAAAACCGCGCTCACGCTTGTAAAACGTCTCATATCCGCTCGCAAGTAAGTCTTCTACCCACGACGGGACTTGTCGACCTTCCTCCTTCATTTTTTCCACAGACTGCTTCACACCGATCGCATCCCACATTTCAAAAGGACCGAGCTCCCAACCAAAGCCCCATTTCATCGCACGGTCAATCGCTACAATGTCGTCGGCAATTTCGCCGAGCAACTGAGCGGAATATAATAACGTCGGACTTAAAATATTCCACAGTAGTTGACCAGCGCGATCGTTCGCATATACAAGCGCTTTCAATTTGTTCGCTGTTCCTTTCGCTTGTTTGCTCATCTCGATCGACGGTGCCTTCAATTTTTTCGTCGGTTCATACTCAAGCGTTTCGTAATTTAATTCAAAAATGTCTTTTCCTTTTTTGTAGAAAAATCCTTGTCCTGATTTACTGCCAAGCCATCCTTTTTCAACCATCGTTTTCATAAACGATGGAACAGTAAACGCTTCTTTTTCTTCACCTTCTACTTTTTCAAACACGTTGTTAGCCACGTGAATAAACGTGTCTAGTCCAACAACATCAAGCGTACGGAATGTTGCGCTTTTCGGGCGTCCAATGAGCGGACCCGTCACGGAATCGACTTCGCCGACGCTATAGCCGCCTTTCATCATTTCGCGGACGGTAACAAGCAAACCGTACGTACCGATCCGATTGGCGATAAAGTTTGGCGTATCTTTCGCAAGAACGACGCCTTTGCCAAGCACATTTTCACCAAATTGTTTCATAAACGCCACAACAGCCCGATCCGTATGTTTTGTCGGAATGATTTCTAACAGTTTTAAATAGCGCGGCGGATTGAAAAAGTGCGTGCCTAAAAAATGTTTTTTAAAGTCTTCAGAGCGCCCTTCTGCCATCGCTTCGATCGAAATACCCGATGTATTTGAACTGACGATGCTTCCCGGCTTTCTTACCGCATCGACTTTTTCAAATACGCTTTTTTTCACATCAAGCCGCTCAACAACAACTTCAATGATCCAGTCGCATTCAGCTAACCGATGAAAATCATCTTCAAAGTTTCCAACTTCAATCAATGATGCGTTCGCCTTTGACATAAGCGGTGCTGGCTTTTGTTTCAATAAGCGTGCTACCGCCTGATTGACGATGCGATTGCGTACTTGTTTATGTTCAAGCGTCCATCCTTTTGCTTTTTCTTCTTCCGTCAACTCTTTCGGCACGATGTCTAACAACAATGTCGGGATACCGACGTTCGCTAAGTGCGCCGCAATCCCCGATCCCATGACACCAGAACCGAGAACAGCTGCTTTTTTGATTCGCATTCTCCTTCCCCCTTATCCATATTGAATGAATGGTCATTCATTTTCCTTTATCTTAAATATAAATTATATTTCAAATTTTCGCAACAAATAAATGTAGCGAATTTTGTCAATGATTTAGGACATGATACGAAAGGAGGTGATGTTTGCGATGAAAATGAAAAAACACCCGTCAAAAGCAGGTGTAAGTGCGGCAAGTGTTAAAGGAAATGCGGGTCCGACGGTGGAGCGTGATGGCGGTGGAAAGAAAACGAGCCAAAATCAACAATACGGAAAAGAAAACATGGGAAATGAATAAAGGTGGGAGAGCCCACCTTTATTTTTTCACGATTCCTTTTAGCACAAACGCCACATTGGCTGGACGTTCTGCTAAACGGCGCATAAAATAGCCGTACCAATCGGTTCCGTATGGAACGTAGACGCGCATCGTATACCCTTCGCGTGCTAATTGTTCTTGCCGTTCCGGACGAATACCGTACAACATTTGGAATTCAAATTGATCGTTCGGGATGTTATATTCCTTCACGAGTTGTTTCGTGTATTCGATAATCGCATCATCGTGCGTAGCAACAGCTGTATAGTTTCCGTTTAATAGATGCATTTTAATAATTTTTTTGAAGTTTTCATCCACATCTTTTTTATCTGGAAAAGCGACTTCCGGTGACTCTTTGTACGCCCCTTTCACGAGGCGTAAGTTCGGATGATACGCATTTAAATCTTCGATGTCTTTTTCCGTACGGTACAAATATGCTTGCAATACCGTTCCAACATTGTCATACTCTTTCTTTAACTGCTTAAATATATCGATCGTTTTTTGACAACGAGAATAGTCTTCCATATCAATTGTAACGAATACGCCGTGGGCTTTCGCTTCATCTAAAATACGGCGCATATTTTTCATGACAAGCTCATCGGAAATGTCTAATCCCATCGACGTCATTTTTAATGATAGTTGTGAATTTAGTTTATTTTCACCAATTGCACGAATCGCTTCAATCGAATGGTTCGCCATTTCGTTTGCTTCTCGTTCATTATCAACAAATTCCCCTAAATAATCGATCGTGACCGCTAGTCCTTTACGATTCAGTTGTTGAATAACTTCTACTGCCTGTTCGATTGTTTCTCCCGCTACAAAACGCGACGCACCGAAACGAAGACCGTAACGCTTCGCCAATTTTGTTAACGTTTTATTTTTTGACAAAAATAAGAAAAAGTCGCGCATCAACTGCTCCATTGTTGTTTACCCCCTTTTGCAAGCGCATCCACCCGTATTGTAACACGTTTTCAATCGCTTGAATATGTTTTTGTCGAATAATCGTATTTTTTGTCTACATACGTATAACTATACAATGCATGGGCAATATACAGTCGAATGCGATTTTATTAGGAGGGATCCAGATGCAGCAACAAATGAACATGCAACAACAAGCGATGATGGCTCAACCGCCCGAAATGATTTCAACGAAAGATGCACTTTATTTAACAGATGCACTTTCTTGGAATTTACTCGCAATGAAGAAAGCGCATTTTTTCGCTTCTCAATGCCAAGATGAAGAAATTAAACAAGCCATTGAGCGCGTCGGACAAATGCACCAACGTCATTATCAGCAACTTTTACATCAATTGCAACCATCAGCTCATATTCAATAGGAGGGTCACAGCATGAAGGTGCAAAATCGTGAAACACCAATTCCAAAAACACCACAAATGAACGACCGTGATTTTATAAACGACATGTTATCGACTGAAAAATATATGACAGCTAGTTATTGTACGTTTTTAAATGAAGCGAGTCACCAACATTTGTACGATGAAGTGTTGCGCATGTTTACGGAAACACAAAACTGTCAACGCGACTTGTACAACTTAATGTTCAAAAAAGGGTGGTACGCGCTCGAACAGGCGAACCAACAAAAACTGCAACAATCTTACCAACAATTTCAAGGATATGCAAGCCAATTTCCATACAACAACATGGTGCAATAAGAAAAGCCGGCTGCTGATGCAGTCGGTTTTTATCATGCGCCCAACCATTGGACAGATACCTTGCATATAGTGTCAATGTAATGACAAAACTCGAGGAGGGAATGCTCAAATGTATGGTCGTAGACCGTTTTTCGGCTTTTTCGGTGCACCGTTTTTTGGAGGTTTTTTAGGTGGATTGCTCGGCAGTGCATTAACGCCTTACCCGTTTTACCCACCGCGTCCATATTATTACCCACCGCGCCCGTATCCGTTTTACCCTTATGGCGGCGGATGGTATTATTAAAAATGGAAAACGCTAGAGAGTCCATTGCTCCCTAGCGTTTTTTCTACGCCTGAAAAGAGAGGGCAACTTCATATGCAAACATTTCGTTTCCAAGCACATAGTCAGGACGATCTTTTGCTTTCTGCTCATGAGCTTTGCGAAACGCCTCGCTTTTTGTCCAACCTTCAAACGATTGCTTATCCTCCCATGTTGTGCACACACGCACTTCATCGTATTCTTCCAATCCTTGTGTCACATGCAGTTCCAAACGAATAAATCCTGGTGATTGCTCAATCCCTTTTCTTTCTTTGAATCGCTCAACTAATTGTGGAGCATACCCTTTTTTTACACGAATGGCATTTGTCACAACGTACATGTTTCATCTCTCCCATTTTTATTTTTTAGATATGGTGAAAGGGTCAGCAGAGACTTTGCCCCCCGCGTACTCAACTGCATACACGACAGATTGTTCCTGATCCGTTTGCGGAATCATTGGAACTGTAATCGTCGCCATTGTTCGATCATCGCTTAGTGTAATTTCCAATGGTTGAACGACTTGCTCTTCCCCTTTATTTAATGACATGGTGATTTTCACATCAGCAGCCGTCAATGAAGAAACTGCGATATCAAAGTACAATGTAAGAGCACCGTTTGTTGCTTCAACATAATCTAACCCGGCTACAGGCGGAGTCATTAAATCGTTATATACCTCTAACAAAGTGTGATACTCATTTATCAAATCTGTTCGAAACGTATCCGATAATTTTGTTAACAGCCCTTCAACTATATCGAGCGCTTTTTTCGCTTCGACAACCTTTCCATCTTCGAGATATTCATGAGCTTTTAATAGTTGCTCATACACCTTTACATCGCGTGCGTACTTGTCGTAAAGCGTTTTACCTTTAGAAAACTCCCCTAAAAACAATTGACGAACGTTTGCTTCGAATACTTTGTTATACGCGTGAAGTTGACGATTTTGGACGTATACTTGTAGCTGTTTATGCGCCGTTTGTAACGCATCGATATCTTCATCGGCAACAGCTTGCTCTACAGCCATTCTTGCTTTCGTTGATCCTTCAAATACAACGGACGCATTCAAATAAGGAATCACTCGTTTAGCCATATACGTTTTATACGTCCCATCTAACTCGCTCACATATTTCTTTTTCTCTTTTCCCGCGGATGTTTGAACAACTCTTTTCGCCTGTACATATAAATGGTGCGCTTTTTTATACTCTGCTAAAACGGTAGCATGCGGTGGAAGTTTCCCTGTTTTTTGAACGTGCGTCACATATGTAGCATGCGCCTTTTTCATTTGCGCTTTCGCCTCATGAACGGTTGTAGCGACATTTCCCTTCGCTTCAGAAACCGTTGGCTGAAATGAAAAAAGTAAACTACAAAACAGAAAACTCATCATGACTATACTTATCATTTTTTTTGCATTCACCATCTCCCTATTCTCCCTTCTCATTTTTGATCAATGACAACATGCGCAAATCGTTCACCAAACAAATCGACATCGAACGCATGCCCAAAACCTGCAACATAACGCCCTTCGATCGGAGTAAGTTGGAAAAGTGAAAAATCCATACTTCGCAACAAATTGATCATCGGTTCTCCATGAATATGTTGAAACTTCGCAAAAATATGGTCATTTCCTTCGTTTTCTATATGTGTTCGTTTACATGTGAAGCGGACGCGCTCTCTCGCAAACAAGTGAGGTGATGACGATTCATCCGCAATCAACAGTACCGAAATACGTTCACAACGTTCAATATATTGAAAATGCTCAGCTGCTCGACTAATAAAAATGTAAAAATGACCTTCATCCATAACGAACGGTGCATAACTAATGAACGGATGCCCGCATTCATCTATCGTACTCATGATCAACGTTTTACACTCTTTTAAAAATTGCACATAGCGCTCTCTTTTTTTATCTTCCAATGCGTTCAGCCACCTTTTCTAAGTCAAGCACGGAATGGAACACTTTTTTCGAAGGGGAATGAAAAACGGTTTATCCCCCTCATATCGAATATCTACATCTATGCCGAATATATGTTGAAACATTTGCTTACAAATCACACATTGCGTGCGGTCATCATATTGGATTTTTCCGTCTTTCATCACAATCATTCGATCGCTATATTGTGCAGCTTGATTAATATCATGTAAAACCATCACAACCGTCATTCCTAATTGTTGATTTAACATTTGAATGAGTTCCATCACTTCCAACTGATGCGCGATATCTAAATACGTTGTCGGTTCATCAAGAAGCAACACTTGTGGACGCTGTGCCAAAGCCATTGCAATCCAAGCGCGTTGACGCTCCCCACCGGATAAAGAATGTAAAAAACGATACTCGTACGATTGTAAATTGGTCATCTCTAGCGCCCAGCGAATGACTTGTTCATCTTCTTCGTTTAACGATTGAAACCAACCTTTATGAGGGTTTCTTCCAAACTCTACAAGCTCTCGAACAGTCATATCTAACTGATGATTGTTCGTTTGCGGCAACATCGCCATTTTTTTAGCAATTGCCTTACGACTTAATGTATGAATGTCACTTCCGTCCAGCAACACGGTGCCACCGATCGGCTTCAACACGTGCGAAAGGAGACGAAGAAGCGTCGATTTTCCAGAACCGTTTGGACCGATTAGACTAACAACTTCCCCTTTTTGAATGTCGACATGCACATCTTCAATTGAGAAATGATCTGAATGTTGGTAGGTGACATATTTAGCCGAAAGCACGCACGCCCCCCCTTTTATGGAGAATATATAAAAAGAATGGTCCACCTAAAAAGGATAGTAACAAACCGACAGGCAATTCAATTGGATCAAACCAGCTGCGCGCAATCGTATCTGCAAATACAAGAAACGCCCCGCCACCTAATGCTGATAGCGGCAATACAAAACGATCATCGCTCCCAACAATTAGTCGAATCATATGGGGAACAACAAGACCAATGAAGCCAATAAGTCCAGAGACGCTAACAGCGATACCTGTTAAAAATGTACTAATTACAATCAAAAGGAAACGAGAACGTTCGACATGATGCCCTAACAACTTCGCCATTTCATCCCCTAAATGTAGAATGCGAATGTGGCGAATAGCAAAGAGTGACAAAATCAAACCCGGAATGCTGTAAAACACAAGTAATTTAGCCTGTTCCATCGTCGCACCTGAAATTACACCAGCCATCCATGGGAGAACAGCTTGAACGCGATCGCTATACAACAACATGATCGCACTCATCGTCGCTCCAATAATGGCATTAACAGCGACCCCGACTAAAATAATTCGTGCAATCGATGAACCTCCTTGCCACGCTAACGCATAAATGAGCATCGCTGTAATAAATCCTCCGACAAACGCTGCAAGTGGCAATAGCACAATATATTGCGGCAGTAAAATCGTAATAATTACTGCCATTAACGCCGCTCCAGACGATACACCGATAATCCCCGGGTCAGCAAGTGGATTTTTCATCACCCCTTGCATAATTGTCCCTGAAATAGCTAAACACATGCCGACAATTAATCCAACGATCGTTCTCGGCAACCGTAAGTCCCATACGATCGTATAAAACATAGAATCTTTTTCTCCTGTAAGACCTTCCCAAACTTCGTGCAATTGCAATTTTACACTTCCTGTAACGACAGAGTATAAACATACGAATACGATCGAGATAAGAAGGAAAACAAACGTCGATACTCTTCTTTTCGCATAAGGATGTTTTCTTTCTTTTATGTCGCTGAGAAACGTTTCCACGATGTCATCCCTCATCCACTACTTTTTCGTTTTCGCACGCACTTTTAATAGCTCTTTATTCATATGATCTAATGCATCAGTAATTTTCACACCAGGGCTTGCTGCAAATAACTCACTCGGTAAAAAGATAACATTTTTATTTTTCACCGCTTTCAAGTTACGCCACGAACTTGTTGACATTAACTTAATCATCGCTTTTTTTGTTTCCGCATGATTCGCATGTGTGATAATGAAAATAACATCCGGATTGCTTGCGATAATGCGCTCCGTGCTCAAATTAGCGTAGCCAGGATAGTCTTTCAATTGCGAAAAGCTCGCCGCAATATTTTCCCCGCCAGCTTTTGCTAACACATCCCCAGAAAACGATGTTGGTAGAGCAACAAGTGAGCTAGCACCTGAGCCGAATAAAATGACAGCACGCACTTTCGTTTTTGTTTTACTATATTTTTTTACTTTATTATCAATTTTTCTGACTAATACTTTCGCTGTTTGTTCTTTGTTAAATAGTTTTCCTAGCAACGTAATAGACGATTGAATATCACGAACAGAACTACCAGAAGTGATAACGACTTTCAATCCCAATGACTCTGCTTTTTGAATATGACCTAAAAAAGATGTCCCTGCAATAACAACATCTGGCTGTAAACTTACGATTTTTTCAAAGTTTGGTTGATGAATATTTCCGACTTGCGGAACTGATTGTAAGCCCGCATCAACAGGTGTCGCAGACGTCGGTCTCCCAACCACTTGTACGCCGAGCGCTCGAAGCGTATGTAGATCCCCCGGGCTTAATACAACGACACGTTGCGGTGTGCGATCAAACGTTACCGTCCGCCCTGCTAAATCTTTAATGGTTAGTCCAGTCGCTGCTTCAGCCGTCCCACCGTTGAAAGCAAACAACCCGACAAGCAAACATAAAGACAGGACATAAGAAAATAATTTCCTCATGATTTCTTTTTCTCCTTTCTAATGATTATCATTATCATTTACAAACAAAATCATAATCGATATTGATAATCTTTGTCAATAAGTTTTTCGCATATAAAAGTTATAAACGATAGAAACGTATCCAAAATAAAAAACGACCGCAAACGCAGTCGTTTTCATCTTTAATGAAGTATGGAGACGGTGGGAGTCGAACCCACGTCCAGAGATATCGCCACTTAAGCGTCTACGAGCGTAGTCGGTATATTTATATTTCGCCGCTTCTTCCGCCTACCGACAGGCATCCGAGCAGCTAGTCTGATTCGTCTCTTCCCTCGTCCTCAGACGGCGGACTTAGGCGTAGCCCACTCGTTATGAACCCCTAGGACGCCACATGGGCGATGGCGGTAGGAGCTAGCCGCATTAATTAAGCAGCTAAAGCGTAGTTTTCTTTGCCAGTTATCTTTAAGTGACGTTTTTACGAGGACGATCCCCTCGGCTCGCAGCTTAAGCTCGATCTACCCCTGTCGAATCCGTAACGTCCCCGTATAAGAGAAACGTACGAAGGAAGCTTAAGCTTTCGTAACTGGCTGACACGCTTTATTATATCACATTTCAGCCGTTTTGCAATTGTAACATATTGGCTTATTTCTGTCGTTCGCGAAAAGCGCGCTCGACTTCACGTTGCGCTTCTTTCTTTTTCATATCTTCTCGTTTGTCATATTTTTTCTTTCCTTTTCCGACACCAAGCAACAACTTGGCAAAGCCATCTTTAATGTACAACTTCAACGGCACGAGCGTATAACCTTGTTCTTTCGTGTAGCCGATCAATTTGTTAATTTCGCGGCGGTGAAGCAGTAGTTTGCGCGTCCGCAGCGGATCGTGATTGTAACGATTTCCTTGTTCGTACGGACTAATATGCATATTATGCAAAAACACTTCACCTTTTTCCACTTTCGCGAACGAATCTTTTAAGTTCACCTTGCCTGCACGAATCGACTTAATTTCCGTTCCTTGCAATACAAGTCCTGCTTCATACGTCTCCTCAATAAAATAGTCGTGATGCGCTTTTTTATTTTGAGCGATCAGCTTTCCTTCCCCTTTTGGCATTTGTTTCCCTCCCTTCAGACAACCAATATTTTAGCAAAAATAAGAAGAAAGGAAAAGCCTCTACTGACGAGGCTTTTCTTATCGTTTTTTCTTTTTCTTCTTTTTCATGTTTGGTATATCTTCATAAAACTTTTTCTTTTTCTTCGTTTTTTTCGTTGGCCATTGCTCTTCTTTTTTCTTTTTCCGTTTTCCTTCGATAACGACTGGAGCAGCTTTCGCTTGTTTACGTTTGCGCCCTTTCATGCCGACAATTTCAAAATCGACGATACGTTCTTCTTTATTGACATTGATGACGCGCACGGTAATTTCGTCACCGATGCGATACACTTTCCCTGTTCGCTCACCGATCATCGCATAATGCTGCTCATCGTAATGATAATAATCGTCCGTTAAATAGCTAACGTGTACAAGCCCTTCGATTGTATTCGGCAGTTCAACAAACAATCCAAAGTTTGTCACCGAGCTAATAATGCCGTCAAACTCCATGCCAATTTTATCTTCCATAAACTCTGTTTTCTTCAAATCATCCGTTTCGCGCTCTGCCTCGACGGCACGACGTTCCATATTCGACGTATGTTCGGCAATTTCCGGTAACTTCTCCGCCCATTTTTGTTGCGTTTGTTCATCGATTTGCCCGTTGATTAAATACGTGCGAATGAGGCGATGCACAATTAAGTCTGGATAGCGACGAATCGGCGAGGTAAAATGCGTATAAAATTCGGTTGATAGTCCGTAGTGACCGAGACTTTCAGCATCATAGCGCGCTTGCTTCATCGAGCGAAGCATGACGGTCGACACGACCATTTCTTCCGGCTCGCCGCGCACAGCTTCTAACACTTCTTGCAAGGCACGAGGATGAATTTGGTTTCCTGTTCCTTTCACAATATAGCCGAAATTCGTAATAAACTCTAAAAAGCGCTGCAACTTCTCCGGCTTCGGGTCTTCATGCACACGATAAATAAAAGGAACGTTCATCCAATGAAAATGTTCGGCAATCGTCTCGTTTGCCGCTAACATAAATTCTTCAATTAATCGCTCCGCAACAGAACGTTCACGCAACACAACGTCATACGGTTTTCCATTTTCATCAACAAGCACTTTCGCTTCTTTAAAGTCAAAATCAATGGCGCCGCGCTTCATTCGCTTATTTCGTAAAATATCGGCTAACTCTGCCATTAACTCAAACATCGGCACAAGCGGAGCATATTTTTCTCGAAGCTCCTCGTCTTTATCAACGAGAATGCGGTTTACATCTGAATACGTCATTCTTTCTGTCGTGCGAATAACACTTTGAAAAATTTCATGACTCACGACTTCCCCGCGATCGTTTATTTCCATCTCACACGATAACGTTAATCGATCAACTTTCGGATTTAATGAACAAATGCCGTTTGACAACCGATGCGGAATCATTGGAATGACACGATCGACTAAGTAGACGCTCGTCCCACGCTCATATGCTTCACGGTCAATCGGCGAGCCTTCCGTCACATAGTGGCTTACATCCGCAATATGAACGCCAAGCTTATAGTTTCCGTTTTCTAATTTCGTCACCGTCACTGCATCATCTAAATCTTTTGCGTCTTCGCCGTCAATCGTCACAATCATTTCGTTGCGCAAGTCCCGTCGGCCCTGTAAATCTTCTTCAGAAATCGTATCAGGAATGCTGTTGGCGTGGGCGATCACCTCTTCTGGGAATTGAAGTGGCAATCCATGTTTATGAATAATGGATAAAATATCGACCCCAGGATCGTTTTTATGCCCTAAAATTTTAATAACTTCTCCTTCTGCGCTAATCCGTCCTTCTGGATACGTCGTCAAACGAACGACAACTTTATGTCCTTCGACGGCGCCATTTGCCGCATGTTTCGGAATAAAAATATCGTTGACGATTTTTTTGTCGTCTGGAATGACGAAACCGAAGTTTTTGCTTTCTGTATACGTGCCGACAATTTCCGTTACACCACGTTCAATAATGCGGACGATCGTCCCTTCTTGACGCGCCCCCGTTGCTTGTCCGTTTACACGCACAAGAACGGTATCACCGTGCATCGCGTTTTTCAGCTCTGATGGCGGAATAAAAATGTCATCGAGCGTCGGGTCTTCAGGAATAACAAACGCAAATCCTTTCGCATGCCCGGTCACTTTCCCGCGAATTAAGTTCATTTTCTCAGGTAGCCCGTAGCGATTGCTTCTCGTTCGCACAATCAATCCTTCTTCTTCAAGCGCAACGAGCGCTTTGACAAGTTCTTTAAACTCGGCGGCATCCACAATGTGAAACGCCTCTTCTAACTCTTGAACAGTAAGCGGTTTGTACGCTTCATCGCGCATAAACGCTAATAATTTTTCTTTCATTCAATCCCTCCTTTTGAGGATTACCAATCTAATGATTCTAAAAACGTATAAATGTCTTCATGAAGCTGTTCTTTTTCTTTATCAAGCGTAATGACGTGCCCTGACTCCTCATACCACTTCATTTGTTTTACCGGAGATTCGACGCCGTTATAAATAATATTTGCACTATCTGGGTTAATCATGTCATCATGGCGCGCTTGTACGACAAAAATAGGGGCATAAATGAAATCTAAATGATCGCGCACTTCGGCAATCAGTTGTTGCAATGCTTTTAATGTCTTCATCGGCGTTTTGGCAAACTCCATCATTTCCCGCTCGATTTGTTCCTCACTTTTTCCTTCACGTTTTTTATATTCGCGAGCGTATGCCAAAACTCCTTCGTACATCGTTTGTTCGCTTTTGATATACATCGGGGCACACATTGGTACGATGCCGACAACAGGAACAGTATAGCCAAGTTTTAACGAAAACACACCGCCAAGCGATAAGCCTACAACGGCGATTTTTTCATGTTTTTGTTTTAAGTGTTCATAGGCATTTATGACGTCTTGCCACCAATCTTCTGGACCGGTATGAACGAGCTCTTCTGGCGGCACGCCATGTCCTTTGTAAATTGGGGCATGACACGTATATCCTTTCGCTTGTAAAAAACGCCCAAGTATCCGCACATCCGCTGAGTTGCCAGTGAATCCATGCAATAATAAAACAGCCCGCTCACCAGCTTCAAACGTAAACGGTTGTGGGGGAATCATCTTCATCACTCATGTCTCCTTTCTTTCCAACAGAAAAGGCAGCCCTTTTCGAATGGACCGCCCTTTCCCCATATTTTACAATTGGAAATACGTCACCGCAATCGCTAATACGAAAAATAATACGGCTAAAACAACGGTAATTCGATGCAGCACGGCATCTAATCCGCGCGCTTTTTGCTTGCCGAACAATTGTTCAGCACCGCCTGTAATCGCGCCCGAAAGCCCTGCGCTCCGGCCAGATTGCAATAACACCACAACAATCATCCCGAGCGATACAATCACTAACAACGTAACAAGCAACGCATGCATGTCCAACACCTCCAACGACGCACATCAATCACAATAGCTACATTTTAACATAATATCATCCATTTGTACAACGAACGAAAAGATACGGATTGAGTCAAGAGTTTGTGGGAGGTTTTTTTGATATTTCGATTCTCTGGATATATTTGGTTTAAATAACCTATTTTTTTGTAAGCGTTTTCTAATCCCCTCCTCCTGTTTTCGTGCCTTTTTTTCCTTTTTTAAAACCCTTTCAATGCTTTTAACGCCTGATAAATAGGCGTTCCTGACTATCTTTTATACTTCTCATGGTCACAGCTTTCAAAGATGAAGAGTGAAGCCTTGGAGCGAACGGCTCCAAGGCTTCACTTGATGGCTATGCAGAGTACCTCTTAGGCGACATGAAGCTGTTTTTTGATAACATCAATGGGAATCTCTTGATTTGCCGCGTCATAAACGAACTCAATGGAACCGAGTGCATGTCTCCTTTTTTGTCTAGATGTAAATTTATGTTAGTGAATTTGCTCGTCTACAGTAATTATTTACTCAATACACTTCAACATCCACAATATTGTAGCACGGATTCACCTGATGGAAAGTAATAAAAAGTCCCCTCGCAATATGGGTTATTATAACAGCAGCTACGATGTTTATCACAATATACAGTGATTTGAGCCTCAACCTTCGATGGTTGATTTTTTTCTTTCAAATCTTTTCCGTTACCGTTTCCCATTTTTAAAGCCTTTCTTTAAGACATAAACAGGGTGTTTTGCCACTTTGAGCCTTCCTCCTCCGACAAAACCGATAGCCGCCGCAGCTGCGACACCTGTCCATCCTTTTCCCGACTTGTACGCCTTATACCCATCATACGCCGCAAATCCCGCATTAATCGCCATCCACACAAAATGCCCATCCGGATCGACCAGCATCACCGGGTTGTTGTTCGCGTACGTATAACCATTTTGTGTTAAGATGTCATCCGCATCGCCTGGGTCTGGATCCATGGACAAGAACACGCCATGGTCGGGTGGTAGTATCGGGCGATCAGATAGTATAGTCCCGTCTCTTCGTCATATTGATATCCCGCATAGCGATACGGGTTTTCGTCTGCTAGGGCGCCCGTTTGGGAACGAATTTGGCCTCATGTGTCGTACTCGTAACGAGCCACCACGTTTCCTTGCGCATCGGTTAACGCGATGACATCGCCATGCGCGTTGTAGTGGTAGAAGTACGTCGCCCCGCCTTTTTTCATCGCCAACAGCTGGCCGTTTTCTCCGTATACATACGATTGTACCACATTTCCGCTCGCGTCGGTTTCATACAAGACGTTGAGGCTGTCGCCTTGGTAGTGGTAGTTCGTCACGACACCATTCACGGTCTTTTGAATGCGTCGGCCGTCTTCGTCGTATTTGTACGTCACAAACGGCGTGCTTTCGCCTTTTCTTGTGATGGAGACGAGCTGATCGGCTTCGTTCCATTCATATCGATACTGTCCGTCTTCGACACGGTTGCCGTTCGCATCGTACGTGATCGTTTCATCGCCGAAACGAGTCAATTGATTCGCTGCATTATAATCGGCCGTAGTCGTCGTCGATGATCCGTCTTTCGTTTTCACGATTTTCGTTCGGTTCCCGAATCCATCGTACGTGTACTCGATCGTCGTTCCATCCGGCCATTGCTCTTCCACTAGTTGATCGAGCGCATCATAACGGTAAACGATCGCTTCTCCTGTTGGGGACTCGATTTTCGTCCGATTGCCGTTTTCGTCATAACGGTACGTTTCCGCCAATAACTCGGTTCCATCTGCAGTTCCCACTGACAGACTGTTCACCAAGCCGCGGTCATCATACGTGAAGGTTGCGCCCGCTCCGTTTCCAGTCGTAAACGTGCGAACGTGGCCTCTCTCGTCATGTAGTAAGTGAAATGACTCGTTAATCAACGGTAGCGGCTCGGTTAGGTGTCGATGACTCCAATAAAAAAGGGGCTGTCCAATCAGTGGATTGTTCCGCTATTGGACGCCCCGTTCGACATGTGCCTGGCACTTAATAATGCACTAATTTACACTGTTCCAGCCAAGGAATCAGGCCATGACTTCTTTTTTACTAAGATGCAATTTTATGTTATTGAATTTGCTCATCTACAGTAAATGTGCTTCTCCCACCTACATTCTGTTAAGGGGTGGGAGACTTCTCAGTGGATATGTTAAATAAAAATGTTGATCATCTTAACCCCTGTTATTAGAAACCGACAACCTTCCATTGTATCTGAAGCCAATGCTTCATCAACGGGATTTCCAAAATAAAGCCACTTATCAGCAATGCTTCTCAACCCTTCTTCTATATCTTCTATCGAAAAACTTGTGTAGGTGCTTAATTTCACTTCTACCACAAATAAATTTGGATCTTTCCAATATGGTTCGTTTTTTAAAACGGTGTACTTTGTAAAATTCCCCTTAAATACACTTATTACATTTTCTATAATTGAAAAAGATTCATTTTTATCTTGAGTGTATAAATATGATCGAATAAGCAAATTTCCCCCCCCTTACAGTAAGTTCAAGAAAGTCTTTTCATACGATCCCCTATTTTATCCAATTACTCTTTAGACATCGTATACTACAAGATGATTCACGAGAGGAACAAGTGCCTCCCATGAATCACAAACATCGGCGCTTTAGATGTTTGAATGTCCTTGAAAACGATTCTAGAATCATCGAGGACACTCTAATCTCCTCCATAACATTGACTGCCTGTAAATTCTATACCCTTGGCATCTATTGAACATCTCCCCTACATAATCTTTTCATTGATCCCCGTAACTATTCAGCCACATCATAAAGTGAGCTGAATATTTTTTGCTTTTCCTGTCTATGATGTGAATATTGATAGACAAGGAGGTGAATCACATGTTGACGGTACAACAAGCTGTATTTACAGTTGAG
>NZ_JAHZOE010000120.1:0-241 GCF_019448545.1 Anoxybacillus sp. ST4
CCATCTTCCTCGAATCCACTTGTAGACGCAGGCGCAAATGGAGGGATATTCCCTCAAAACTAAACGAAGCGAAAAAGCGTTTGTTATCGCGTGATGTCTAGCTGCGAACTAACATCTCCGCTTTTCTGATTATCCTTAGAAAGGAGGTGATCCAGCCGCACCTTCCGATACGGCTACCTTGTTACGACTTCACCCCAATCATTTGCCCCACCTTCGGCGGCTGGCTCCCGTAAGGGTTACC
>NZ_JAHZOE010000122.1:0-231 GCF_019448545.1 Anoxybacillus sp. ST4
ATAGAAAATGCCCTAGGTAGCGGAAAGAACTCGATCGATCGTTTCGCCTGCCAACAGAAGACACAACGAGTCCCACACGTTTTTTTCGTGTTTCGTAAGTGTGGAAACGATGCTTCTTGCGATGCAAAACGACTGCGCGAACGTTTCGTCACGAAATGTACCCGAGATGTTCTCTTTGACTTTGACCATGCGAAGATCTCGCTCGGCTTGGTTATTGTCAAAGGGAACATG
>NZ_JAHZOE010000123.1:0-228 GCF_019448545.1 Anoxybacillus sp. ST4
CATGCGAGTTTACCATTGATGCGCAAACTCGTTTCATCGACATGCAAGATGTTAGAGTCAAGTAAGGCGTCTTCGATCATGTCCATATTGGATTCCAGCGCTTCGCGTCCTCGTTTCACCATATTGGCAAGGGTTCCTGTACTAACCGAGTGTTGATATAACGCTTCGATTGTATCACTTAAACGCTTGTAAGGGATCAATTGGATATGATGCAAATAAACAACGAGC
>NZ_JAHZOE010000124.1:0-219 GCF_019448545.1 Anoxybacillus sp. ST4
GCTGCTTTTCAAAGAGAACTTGAATTTATAAAAAAAAACTAATTACCGAGAATGCCATGCTGTTTTATGTGGATGAGACACATGTTCGTGCCTATCAAGCGCTACGTACGACATGGGCAGAAGTAGGAAATCAAAAACACGTGCCGAGCTACGGTCACCACGCCCACGTTTCTATTTTTGGCGCCGTCGATGTTCAACAAGGCGATGTGGTATTTCATC
>NZ_JAHZOE010000125.1:0-212 GCF_019448545.1 Anoxybacillus sp. ST4
ATGTTCCTTGAAAACTAGATAACAGGTAAGAGAAAAGCGACAAACGGTTCTCGGCGTGGCCGAGAGCTAGACAGCACAAGGCTGTAAAGTGTGTTTAGTTAAGTTAGAAAGGGCGCACGGTGGATGCCTTGGCACTAGGAGCCGATGAAGGACGGGACAAACACCGATATGCTTCGGGGAGCTGTAAGTAAGCGTTGATCCGGAGATTTCCG
>NZ_JAHZOE010000126.1:0-203 GCF_019448545.1 Anoxybacillus sp. ST4
ATACATGCACTTTAAGATGATGACTTCTGTATGAACACCTTTTTCCATGGTTATACTGCTCCTAAATACCCACGTATAAAAGGAGCGGAAAGGACATGAAACGTCTTAAAATTACAAATGATCACGGCTGGACGCCTCGAACACTTCGGAAACAAGAACGGAAAATCAAAGATGCTTCCCTTCGCGTTCGGGTGACTGCCGTT
>NZ_JAHZOE010000127.1:0-201 GCF_019448545.1 Anoxybacillus sp. ST4
CTTGACGTAGTCAAGAAAACATCCGACGGAAGCGCAAGCTTTCGACGAGACGTGCGTGCACGTCGATGGAGAAAGCGGACGCGGAGGAGGATGTTAGTTCGTAGCTAGACATAAAGAAAAGCGGAGATGTTAGTTCGCAGCTAGACATCACGCGATAACAAACGCTTTTTCGCTTCGTTTAGTTTTGAGGGAATATCCCTC